>CAZLKP010000063.1:0-7928 GCA_964560095.1 uncultured Bacteroidia bacterium | reverse complement strand
TTTTCTTCAAACCCTTTGTGACGATCAGGAATTTGGTTATCTGGAAAATCAGCATTTTCCTCCGCTTACCAGGGAGGTAGAGGAGCAACTGGATTGTGCAAATTACACCTTCCCGATGGGCATGAGTGAGTTTAAGCGATGGTGGCGGGCACGGTCAGCGGCAGATAGCCTGAGGAGGCTGGGGCTTCCGGTGCCAGACAGCATCAAAATCCAGCTTCAATCGGGGTGGATGGACGAATGATGCCCAGCCATGATTCGTAAGCCATCAAGGGTAAGTGTGCGATCGACTGTATGAAAATCATCCTTAAGAGGAGTCAGGACTTCTGACAAGCCGCCAGTGGCAACGACGGGAAGTTCTGCATTTTTTTCCTCCCTAATTCTTCGGATCAATTCTCTAACCAGACCAACATATCCCATGAGAATACCTGCCTGCAGTGCGTGAGTGGTTCCTTTTCCAATGGCAGAATCCGGCCAATCGAGAGGCACTTCCGGCAGTTGGGCCGCTTTCTGGAAAAGACTGTTCACAGCTGTCTTCAGTCCGGGCGCTATGGCCACACCTTCGATTTCACCGATGTCGTTGATCATGGAGAAAGTCAACGCCGTTCCGAAATCAACAACAATACTGGCTCTACCTATCAAGTGAAAAGCCCCGAAACTATTGGCTACGAGGTCGGAACCAATTTCTTCGGGATTGAAAATCGTCACTGGGAGAGTCCTGTAAAAGTCAGGGCCAAGCAACAAAGGAGCATGTGCAAGGCGTTGTGAGAGTACTTTCATCATCACCGGTGTCACAGCAGGAACCACACTGCTCACGACCGTTTGTTGAATACTTTTCCACTCAATGTTCCGATCGCGAAGTTTTTGATCAATCTGATTGGCCAGATGTACATATTGATCGGAAGGAATTCGCACCTCATGAATCCATGACTGTCCGTCATACAAGCCAAACACCATATCGGAATTGCCGACATCTACGGCCAGGATCATCATGGGGAATCATTACAGATTTATGCTCAAGGAGGCCTTTATTTACCGTCTTTTCCCCATCATGTTCATTCGGCGGCTCATCTTTCCGCCTCCGCCCATCTTGTTCATCTTCTTCATCATCTTTTTCATACCATCAAATTGCTTGAGCAGGTCGTTCACTTCTTTGACGGTTGTTCCGGATCCCCGGGCAATGCGTTTTCTCCTAGAGCCGTCGATGATCTGAGGTCTCAGACGCTCATCCTTGGTCATGGCCCGGATAATGGCTTCGATATGCTTGAAGGAGTCATTATCGATATCCACATCCCGGATCATTTTTCCCATGCCCGGGATCATCCCGATGAGATCTTTGATATTTCCCATCTTTTTGATGGCCTGAATCTGGGAGAGAAAATCATCGAAATCGAGCTCATTCTTCCGGATTTTGCGCTGGAGGCGCTCAGCTTCTTTCTCGTCAAACTGCTGCTGAGCCTTTTCAACGAGGGTGACCACATCCCCCATACCCAGAATCCGTGATGCCATCCGCTCGGGATAAAACAACTCTAGGTCTTCGGGTTTTTCGCCTGAACTGATGAATTTGATGGGCTTATCAACCACCGAACGGATAGAAATGGCTGCTCCGCCACGGGTATCACCATCCAACTTGGTGAGCACGACCCCGTCAAAGTCCAGACGATCATTAAAAGACTTGGCAGTATTTACAGCATCCTGCCCGGTCATGGCATCCACGACAAAGAGTGTCTCGGAGGGCTTCAGCCTGTCTTTGAGGGCAGCAATTTCCACCATCATTTCTTCATCCACCGCCAGGCGGCCGGCGGTATCGACGATGACGACATCCTTGGCGTTCTTCTTTGCATACTGCACGCCGGCCTGCGCAATTCCGACCGGGTTTTTATTTTCCGGCTCTTTATAGATATCGACACCTACCTGCTCAGACAGGACCGTCAGTTGGTTGATGGCAGCCGGGCGGTACACATCACAGGCTACGAGAAGGGGATTTTTCCCCTGTGACTTCAGATGCCTGGCCAATTTTCCAGTGAAGGTAGTTTTACCAGACCCCTGCAGACCTGCGATCAGAATAATACTGGGTGGGTTTTTATCATAGGTGATGTCCTCGTTGGCCCCTCCCATGAGTTGGGTCAACTGCTCGTGCACGATTTTGATCAGAAATTGACCGGGTTCTACCTGGATCAGAATCTCCCGACCCAGAGCCTCTTCCTTCACCTTGCTGGTAAAGTCTTTGGCTACGCGATAGTTAACATCAGCGTCGATCAGAGCCCTGCGAATCTCTTTGAGGGTCTCGGCAACGTTAATCTCTGTGATTTTGCCTTTGCCGCGAATATTGCGGAAAGCCTGCTCTATATTTTGCGAAAGATTTTCAAACATGTGTGGGTTCCTTCTTCCGGGTCAGTTGATCTGGATAGGTGCTTTTCAGACAGACGAAAATAATGAATCGCCCTTCCCTTTCCAATCCTCTGCTAACGAACCAAGGTAACTGTGCCCGATCGCAGGAATTCCTGATCATTTTCTCCGGTGGCTTCAATCACATACACATAAACCCCCTCAGGAACAGGAACTCCCTGCGGGTAGGTGCCGTCCCATTTGAAGTCTTTATTATCAGATTCAAAGATTTTCAGTCCCCACCGGGAGTAAATTCTTACTGTAAGCCCACGGATTCCCCAATATCCCACCTGGAAAGCTTCATTGGTGCCATCTCCGTTCGGGGTAAATCCGCTTGGCACATGTAAAGCTACATTGTCCAGATCGATCTCAGCAAAGGCTGTGTCGGGACACCCCTGTGGTGAATACGCAATCAGTCTCACCAAATATACCCCCCGTGCTGGATACGTAAATACGGGATTCTCCGCATCGGATCCTTCGCGGGAGAAGCCAAACTTCCATTCATAGGTGAGAGCCCCGGTGGATAGGTTGGTAAACTGGACGGGCTGAGGAGCCCAACCGGAGTCCGGATCCGCCGTAAAATCAGCGACCGGGTAATCAAAAAATTGATCGATAGTGAGGGTGTCTGGAAAGCCCGCACATTCCCCTTCGTAGGCTGTGGCAATATAGGTAGTTGCGGTGGTGGGAGACACAAAGATCACGTCGGCAGTATCTCCTGTATTCCAAACATGAAAAGCCCCTCCCGTCGCAGTCAATTCTATTTCTCCGCCAATGCAGAGACGATTGATGCCATCAACCTCGGTTACTGGCCGCTGTATCACTTCCAGGAACACGCTGTCAGCATTCACACATCCATTAATATCTGTTCCCACCACGACATACTCTGTGGTAGCAACAGGGACAGCCAATGGATCTGAAATACCCGGATCTGTGACAAATACAGCCGGGCTCCACTCATATACCAGGGCACCGGTAGCCGAAAGCTGATAAGCTTCTCCTTCACAGATGATGGCATCATCATTGGCCAGAACCTCCGGCAAAGGCAAAACTGCAATAATCACACTGTCAGCGCCCTGGCATCCGTTGGCATCCGTCACAGTGAGGAAATAGGTAGTGGTCGTATCTGGCGTAGCCACAGGATCTGAAATGGTGGGATCAGATAAAGTTGCAGCTGGCGACCACCCATATTGAATGGACCCAGATCCCTGTAATTGGATGCTTTCTCCGATACAAATCGCGTCTGACAAGCCTGCTTCCGCCACAGGGTTTTCCCGAACTTCCACCTCAATACTTTTTGTGCTGATACAGCCTTCAGTACTTACGCCAGTAACCGTGTACACGGTAGTGACTAGCGGGAAGGCCAGGGGGCTAGCTGCAGAGGTATCACTGAGCGTGCCATCATTGGGAACCCAGGAAAACGTAGCACCATTGGATGTGGACAGGGAAATGGAATCGCCGTTGCAAATGGCGGTATCTTCCAGGGTAAACACTTCGAACACTTCCACCTCCATGGTATCTGTTTGCGGACAGCCCAGCGCATTTTCTGAATAGGCAACAAACAGCGTGGTGGTATCTATGTTGCTGACCAATGGATTGGTGATGGTGGGATCACTGATGTTGGTACCCGGTAGTGAAGTCCAGTTATACAAAACACCGTTGGTGGACGACACATTCAACCTCACGGATCCTCCACGACAAATCAGCGTATCCTGCCGGGCAAACACCTTCAGGCTGGTATCGACCTCCACAGTCAGGGTATCGTCGGCCTGGCATCCTTGCGCATCGGTGACTGTGAGGATGAAGGAGCCGGTCTGACTGGCCACGCCGGATGTGGCAGACAGGGTATCTGAACCAATCAGTACATTCGCTGGTGTCCACTGATAGGAGGCCGCGGGAAGCTGAGACTGCAGCGAGAAGGTATCACCTTCACACACCAGTTGGTCAGGGCCTGCATCTACCTCAGGCGGCGGAAATACAGTGATGGTCCTGAAGGCCGTGTCGGCGATGTTACAACTGCTGGAATCGGTAATTACGAGCATGACCTCATAGACGCCAGCCTCCTGAAATACGTGAACCGGTTCAAATTGTGTGCTACTTGCACCATTGTCGTCAAAGTCCCAGAACCAGGTAGGCGAACCTGGGTTCCCGCCCAAAAAGCTCTGATTGTCAAACCGAACCAACAAGGGGGCGCAGCCTTCCGTCTCGACAATGACCTGGTTGGCCTGATCACGGGGCACAAAATCGGCTTCCAAACCACTCAGGTCGAAGGCCAGCTTGAATACGGCGAGGTTGCAATTGTTGGAATTGTTGGTGGTGGAATACACGTTTCCGGGTTGAGCGGGAAACGCATTGGTGCCGCCACAACTGGCACAAACGGCATGATACACAACGCCTGTCTTGTCAAACCGAGAGGTTCCTCCATCCACATGGTCGCCATTCTGGATATTGGTACCGCCAAAATAACTGCCATAGAGAACATTCTGAGCATCTCTCTCCAGCACGATCAGGTAAAAGTCTGAGCCATCAGTATTGGATTTAAAGGCATCACCTGTGGTGGGCATCCCGTTTGTTGTGCCCAGATTCGGAGATCCGGTATTGGAGTTGGTGGTTCCTCCCCACCCGGTGAGATACACATTTTCACATTGATCGACCAGAAATGCCGTTGGCGAAATATTCGGAAATTGGGCATTTGCCGAACCTACCGTTGTGGCATATTCGATTGCGGAGAAATCGGCCGTTAATTTGTTGATAAACTGCTTGGCATTGGCATTCTGATAGACTGGCCCGGAAGGTGGGTTCACAATGGTCCAGGAACCCGTGGTCTGGCCCGCCACATACACAAATCCGTCGTCATCTGTCTCGATCAAATAAATCTGATCATAGGAGGAGGTACCCAGATAGGTGCACTCCACGACAGTGCCTGTCCCAGGCACGAGCTTCGCCACGAAGCCATCGGTTGTGCCTCCCTGATTGGTCGGTTGAATCACACCTGGCGTGATAGGCAGATTGACACTATTGGTTCCACCGGCAATCAACACCCTGCCGGTTCCCGGCTCGAGTTTAATGGTGTGTGAAGCATCTGTGGCAGTTCCACCAAAGAGACGGGACCAAGTCAATGCGTTCAGGCCAGGGCTCAGGCGAAACACAGACGCATCCTGGGGCCCAGAGGTATTGCCACTGCCGTGTGTCACCGGAAAATTATTGGATTTGGTCGGACCCGTCACATAGATATTGTTGCTGGCATCTACGATCACTTCCCCACGGGCATCGTCTCCATAGTTGTATTTGGTGGTGTTATATGTTGTAAAATCTGTGGATACGTTAACGCCTTCATCGTTACTGCCTCCCACATAAGTGGATCCCAGAAGGGTATTCCCCGCCGCACTGAACTTACTGACGAAAAAATCATACCCCCCATTTAGTATGCCGTCATAAGCGTTGACAGTAGGAAAATTCCCTGAATTTGTTCGGCCAAAAACAATCAATTGGTTATCGTTATCCACCACAAGTGAGTGAGGTTGTTCCTGGTTGCCACCACCCAGGTAAGTAGAAAAAATCAGCTGGGTTCCATCTGGGGAAAATTTGGAAATTGTCGCATCAGACTGGCCCCCCTGGAACGTCGTCTGAATGGCTCCGACAGCTGGATATCCTCCAAAAACGGAGGTAGCGCCAAACTGGATCCCACCTGCGTAGGCATTTCCGGCAGTATCGTACGTAGCTGTAAATCCCCAGTTATCAGAAAATGACCCGGTATAGGTCGAAAAAACCAGGGTTGGATCAATGACAATCGGATAGGAAGGGTCATATCCATTCGGGAAATCATAGGATAGGTGGGTTCCATTCAGCACATAATGACATTCGATCACCTGTTTTTCCCCTTCAATGACCTGATAGGCAACGGGAGGATATTCTATCAGTGAGCGCACAGTAGTTTCCAGGTAAAGCGTATCACGACTCAGGCTAATTGAACTGAGGCCTTCGTATTCCAGAGAAACCGCTGAGGGGTTGATACCCGCTTCAATCAGGAAATCGTACTTCAGGGCATCGCCAAAACCATACACTCGGAAATCCACGCCATTCCAGAGATCGTCGTAAGTAACTTGACCGAACAAAGGCACATTCCCAGCCCATTTAGAAGGATCATTTCCCAGAAAATAGTTGTGGTATTCAGGATATTTTAAGGTCGGCTTCAGCATAGCCTCAGTGTGGGCACCAGGAAAATGAACCTGAAACGTGTGACCCTTGACCAGTGTATCCGCATCGTGATGCCCAGGTTCGGCCATATGTTCATGACCATGGCCATGACCGGGAATGTGAAACAGAGCATAGGTCAGCCTATCCTGCTCCAGGAATATTTCCCCTCCATTCAGCGGAATGGAATACTCAACTCTGGCATCCCACTGACCCTGATTCTCAATGATTCTCAAATCGCTTTGCCCAAGTCCAGGCTCAGGGATATGGGCGGAAGTCGGTTCCGAAGCCGGTAACCACATCCAGATGGCGCCCCCGAGAACAGCGAGGATTACAATGGAATTTCGTGCAAGAGTTGTCATAGAAGGCAAATAGGGTCTAACAGATAAGACGGATGGAAAACCACTTTGCTACATAGGAGAAACAAATCCTCACCTATTATGGATGTATAAAGAAAATAAATGCCCGAAACAGCAGAAAAAAGAATGAAAGATCGTGTGGATTGAAGAGGCTTTCGTGTCAGAATATTCAATTTAGAGCATTCCGCTAAAAGAACGAATCAAACAGGATTTTCGTCCGAAAATTGACAAAAATGCTGACAGGAAACCGACCTGCTTTTTTCGATGTTCTGATTCGAAGCATCGTCTTTCATTATACATCTCCAACATATGCCCAGATCTTTCGTAAATTTCCCTTCTGTATCTAGGTAATCAGATCCACCAAGCGCCAGAACTACGGAGTGATATGGGAGAGAAAGGGAGAAATGAAGTCGTTGTCAGCAATCGCAAAGCCAGGTTTGAGTATGAATTACTGGAAACCTTCCAGGCTGGCATTATGTTAACGGGCACGGAGGTAAAGTCGTTGCGAAACGGAAAAGCCAGCCTGCAGGAAGCCTATTGCTACATTCACAACGGAGAGGCCTTTGTCAAGGGGATGAATATCGCAGAGTATGACAAAGGCGGTTATGCCAATCATGATCCCGTCAGAGAGCGAAAACTTCTACTGAAGAAAAAGGAAATCGGCCGACTGAAAAAAGGCCTGGAGCAAAAGGGATACACCATCGTGCCTCTGAAGCTGTATTTCGGCGACAGAAACCTCGCCAAGCTGGATATTGCCCTCGGAAAAGGAAAGAAAATCCACGACAAGCGGGATGCCATCAAAGAACGCGACAGCAAACGTGAGGCGCAGCGCCAGATGGACCGCTATGGCTAATTCCTGATCACGTCTGCGATTTTTTTTGCCTGTTGCCAGATCATAAAATGCCTGCCTCCAGGCACCAGGGTCACAGTCCCACGAAGTTGCTCACTGGGAAACACCTGATCCCGGTCTCCGTGAATACGAAGATTCGCCTT
>CAZLKP010000062.1:9242-15499 GCA_964560095.1 uncultured Bacteroidia bacterium | reverse complement strand
CTACCTTCACCCGTGAACTCGAGGAACACAACCAGAAAGAAGTTACCGCGATCGCCTACCTGGTCACGGTCAAGACCACCACGACAGTACAGGGAGAGCGCATGCAGTTTGCCACGTTCACTGACAGTGAGGGAGAATTTTTTGACGTGACGCTGTTTCCCAATGACGTGCGCAACAACCCGCTTTCCGGCCGTGGGATATACCGGATGCAGGCCAGGGTGGTCCGGGAGTTTGGCTACCACTCGCTGGAACTGCTCCGTCAGGAAAAGCTCTTGTATCTGCCTGATCCGAGACACGGAGATGACTGGGATGAGTGGAAGCGGGAAAGAGGGAAAAAAGAAAAGCGCGAGGATGGAAATAAGGAAATGAGGCCAGAGTGAAGAGTAGAGAGGTCGGAAGTCGGAAAGAACACATTCCAGCGGGCTGGCCAAAAATTCGGTGTTGGGAGGCTTGCAGCGTTGCCTGGAATTGTTAAGGCGTTGTTGGTTCTTTTTTCGCCGCAAAAAAGAAAGCAGCTTCCAAAAAGAGGCGTGGGTGAGGGGAAAGTCAGGGCTTCGGCTACACTCAGCAACCGGTCAGAAGGAGAGTACCCCAGGAGGCGGGCCTGGCCCTCCAACGCAAAAAAAGAGACTGTCTCGACCTATGAGACAACCTCTTTTCATGTATGGAGATCTGATCCGGAGGGATCAGTTCATTCGTTCATCGTACACATCCACGCCGGGGTGCTCACCGCTGTTGAAGCGGAATACAGAACCAGACAAGCCCTGATTCACCTCAATGTCAGAGAATTCGTAGGTTGTTTTGGTCTGCTTGCGATCGACGAGCGCTACTTTTTCGAGCAGCTTGGTAGAGGTATTCACCCATACGTGAGCCTGATGATAGTCGAGAGCGGGGTCATTCACGGCGAGAAAAATCTTATGACAGGCCGATCCGTGGATCTGATCTGTGCCATCATACCTGGCGCGGGTAGCGGCCTGATAGACGCTGAAAATTGATTCCATAGAAAACTCATCTTCAGAATCGTAATCCTGAACGGTGACCTCGTTCATTTCGGGGAGATAAAACCACTGGGTGATCCCATCGCAATACACGTGCATGTCTTCGAGCTTCACGACGAACATGCCATCCCTGTACTTGACAGTCCCATCTTTGCGCACAGCACGCATGGCAGGGTTGCTGATTTCGTAACTAAACTGTGCAGAAAGATCTTGAAGTGACTCCAGCTTCGCTTTAGATTCCTGCAGGATCTGCATCGCATCCTCAGCCGGCCGGAAGGCCGTGAGGGTCACAAAAATTCCCACCAAAAGTAGCGGGAGGTTCCAACGTTTGTTCATTACTCTGTTAAATTACCGTTATCGCTGTTTAGTCCAGATTGGACAAATACCGTTCCAACTCCGCTTCATCTGTGACCAAAACCTCGCGTGCTTTGCTGCCGGAATGCGGCCCGACAACCCCTGTACGCTCTAGCTGATCAATGATACGCCCTGCCCGGTTATACCCGAGCTTCATTTTGCGCTGAATTAGCGAAGCAGAGCCAATCTGGAATCTGACAATTAACCTGGCTGCTTCTTCAAAACGACTGTCTCGCTCAAAAATTTCATCTTCGTCATCAAAATCATCGCCCCCTTCACCGGGAATTTCCGGAAGCAGATACGGTTCGGTAAATCCTCTTTGTTTGGAAATGTAGTCAACCACCCGTTCGATTTCGGGGGTGTCGATAAAGGCATTCTGAATCCGGATAACGTCACTACCGGTGGACAAAAGCAAATCGCCCCGCCCCACAAGCTGGTCGGCACCATTGGCATCCAGGATGGTGCGTGAATCCACTTTGGAAATGACGCGGTAGGACATTCGCGCCGGGAAATTGGCCTTGATGATACCGGTGATCACATTCACGGAAGGCCTTTGGGTGGCAACAACGAGGTGAATCCCCACCGCACGCGCCAACTGCGCGAGCCGGGCAATCGGCATTTCCACCTCTTTACCAGCAGTCATCATCATATCTGCGAGCTCATCAATCACCAGCACGATATAGGGCAAAAACTCATGCCCTTTCCGAGGGTTGAGTTTGCGGTTCGTGAATTTCTGGTTGTATTCCTTCAGATTCCGAACACGCGCCTTCTTCAGCAGATCGTAACGCCGATCCATTTCCACACACAAAGATTTCAGCACGTTCACGGCATCCCGCACGTCAGTGATAATGGGCTCGTTGCCCTGCTCCGGCAGTTGGGCCAGGAAGTGTTTGCGCAGGGTGGCATACAGGCTCATTTCCACTTTTTTGGGGTCAATGAGCACAAACTTCACCTCTGCCGGGTGCTTTTTGTAAAGGATCGAAGCGATGACGGTATTCAGTCCAACAGACTTTCCCTGTCCGGTGGCACCAGCAATCAGCAGGTGAGGCATCTTGTTGAGATCCGCGATATACACCTCATTGGAGATATTCCGGCCAATCGCAATCGGCAGCTCTGCCTTGGAAGTCATGAATTTTTCAGTCGTGAGGACGCCCCGCAGAGACACGATTTCCGGCTTGGAATTGGGCACCTCAATGCCAATGGTTCCTTTGCCGGGAATAGGCGCGATGATCCGGATGCCCAGCGCGGCCAGACTCAACGCGATGTCATCCTCTAGATTACGGATTTTGGAAATCCGTACACCGGCTGCAGGCACAATCTCATACAGCGTGACTGTAGGCCCGACAGTGGCCTTGATCGTCTCAATGGAGATCCCATAATCGCTGAGCGTCTTGACGATCTTGTTTTTGTTGTCCTCCAGTTCTTTCCGGTCCACTTCTCTTCCCTGGCCGGAGCCATGATCCTCCAAAAGTTCCAGTGGCGGCTTTTCGTAGTCGGAGAGTTCCTTGGTGGGATCATAGAGCTCTTCCGCAAATACCTCTTCAGCATTGGCAATTTCCTGATCTGATTCGGGAACAATCTTCATGACTTTTCCTTCGTCGTCCTTGCCGATGTTATCATCTCCGATCTGCTCCAGCTTCACCGGCTCTGAGACGGTGATCGAAGGCTCCTCTTTGGGAGTCACAATGGTAAATTCCAGGTCATCGCCATCTTTCTTGTCCGAAGCTTTCTTTTTGGCCCCTTTGGTATCCGGCGCATCAAATTCCAAGGTAATGGGCTCGTCGGGCTTGGGAGATGTTTCGGGAGTTTCGGCCGTCGAGGGAAAATCGGTCTGAGATTCTGCGGATGATGGAGCTGTTACTTTGGCAGTCTCCGATGCAGCAAGCGTCTCTTTTTTCTTTTTGGTAAAGGCTTTTCCCAGTGCTTTTTTGGGCGTAGTCTTTTGGCTGCCCATGCCTCCGATACTCTGATCGATCTTGTCTTTGAGGGTAGAAACCAGGTGGGAAGCCCGGATTTCTGCATTGAAGTTGAAAACAAAGAAGAGGAGGATACAAAAGATCAGCAGAAACGCGACCCCGATTTTTCCAATTTTTGCAAACAGCCAGATGTTGATGCTTGTGCCGACACCTCCACCCAGAAAGACATTGGACGGATCAATGAGCAATTCAAAATAAGAGATGAATACGGTTCCAAAAAAGAGGATAAAGAAAACGTATTTCAGCAGTTTTTTGGCGTAGGCATAATAATCATCTTCCAGCATCAGCAGCCCCAGAAGCAGGGTGTAGACAGGGATCAGGAGCCCAACCAGCCCAAATCCCCGGTAAATAATCAGATCGGCGATGGATGCGCCGGTTTTCCCCAGCCAGTTGCGCACTTCTCCCGGTTGGATGGAAGTTACATTCAGCTCCGACTGATCGATTCTCCCGGTAAAAAAGTAGGAAATACAGGCGATCAGAGAGATCAGGCTCACAAACACCAGCGTCCAGGAGAAAAACTTCCAGTACTGCTCCCGCTGCTCCGGACTGGAAGCCAGAGACTTCCAGAAGTTCTGCATGGAAGAAATAGGGCCGGAAGAAGATTTTTTTCTGGTGGTCTTTTTTCTACGTTTCGAGCTCTGTTTCGCCACGAGGGTAAAGATTAGGTCGCTTTCTAGACTTCAAGTTACACTTGATTGGCTGACTCCCAAAGATGTGAGGCTGAGGAAGCTAACAATCCTATCAAATATACCAAAAATCCGGCCGCATTTGCCAGAATCCGCCACAAAGATGCCGGGTTTCGCGCATCCTTACAAACCGCTTGCTCACAATCTGAGCAAAGACATCAGAATTTAAACCGAAGTTGGAGTTTCAGTTCTGTGCGATGTGGGGCATTGATCTGCTCCAGGCCGTTGCCAAAGCGGCAGCGTTCGATGAGCTCCGTTCCGGCCGGGCTACCTGGCGCTGTCGGAGCCGCAGGCTCCAGGCTACAGGCACTCAGAAGATTTGTTCTGGCGACCCTGGCCCAGAATTCCCAGCCGCCTCCCAGCTTCCCGTTCAGAATCAGATAGCTGCGCGTGCCGGTGCGGTAATAGGGAGGAATTGAGAAAAATCCCAGAATATCATTCTCGTAGGCATAAATCCGGGCATCATAATTATCAATATCAAACACCGCAAAACGCCCGGTAATTTTCCAGCGAAACCCATACTTCCAGCTAATATCCTGATATAACAGCCACCCAAAGGCGCCTGGCTGCCCCTGTTCCAGATACCTGGAGGCCTCCAATCGGGTGCGTAGGCTAAGGGTCCGGTCGATATTCGCCTGAAAATGAATCCGAAACTGATCCCGTCGGATCGGTACCGGACTTCCAAGGGTCTGGGAAACAGCCGAATTGGGGTTACGCTCCGTTTGCTCCGTGCGTAAGCGGAGATACACCAACGTGGAGCGGGAAAACTTGTATCGCAGCTGGGCCATCCATTCGAACCCATGGCTGGGATAGTTGACGCGAAAGCGGTGCCAGGGAAACTGATACTGATCCACATAGGTCTGAAACTCCCAGTTGTAATTGGGCGAATACCGAAGCCCTAGATACACGCCGGTTTCATTCTGTGCGGCAATAGGTCTTTCAGCAAATACATACGCAAACGGCGAAAAGAAATCCTTGTCGAAATGGCGCAGCCCTAACGACGCATCCACTGTAGGTGCTATGCTGCTCATCAGGCTGGCCGTACCTCCAAAAGCCCCATTCCTGTCCATCGCTACCTCACCAAACACATTCACATTCCCTTTCACCCAATCCCAGTCAGCACCCGTGATATGATGCTGATCTCCCCGAAAGACAAAGGTCTGGTAAGCCGCATTGCCGGGATTGAGCGGCGCATCATAGCGAAGCTGGTAATGTGTGATCCCGCCCCGGAAGGTGCCACGGTTGTATTCAGCGCGGCTCCCCAAAATGGTTTCGCCCACCGATTTCCGGTTGGTCAGCTCGGTTGGGGTTCTGTGCAATCCACTGATCTGCAGATTCCCTGCCTGAAGCACCTCATCGGCCAGTGTGTCTGCCAGCTGAATCGATGCATCCCGAAAAGCCCGGGATCCAAAGGCTGTGATTTCCCAATCTGACAGACCAACCGTGACGGCCCCGCCTCTGAAAAACTGATTTTCGTTAACCGATACATAGGGACGCGCTCCGTAAGCTGGCATTTTCAATCCGCTGATTACCTGGGCGCCTTTCCCAAAGCCCAACCCCCGCGACAAGACCAACCCCTGCCCAAATTGCAGGGTGTAGTCGCCGATCATGAGCTGCTTCAGGCGGCCAAAGTTGTGCAAAGCCACATGCGCCGACAGGTAATCATATCCGTACTGCCGATTGGCTGGATCCCAGGCAAAGGTTTCACCGGGGTCGCTTTCGCCCACCACTCCGATACTCACATAATTGCCCATTCTGGCCCGGAGGCGGGTGTAGTGGCGATAAGGGCTGCCTGCATACCGGGTTGAAAGCACCGTGTCGATGCCGGGATTCCCCTCTATGTCCACCACTTCCCGGAAGGTCGTGTCGGGAGCGGAATAGCCCCGTTGTTCCTCCAGAATGAAGGCGGTCCGTTGGAGCCACTCCCCTTCGAGCCCATTCACTACCTCGCGAAAGGAAGGCCCTCGTGGGAAGCGGGTATCAGGATCCATATCTTTCGCGCCGGATTGGCGCACAGTGACAAAGGGCAGAACGCTGCGTATCAGGTCGAGGGAATAGCCTTCCACCGCCTGCAACTCATAAATCGAGGTAAGACGCCCAAACCGCTCTCGGTGATGAATGAGCCTTTGTGCCAGAATGCTGTTCATCCTGGGCAGGTGCATGAGCTGGTCATAGGTCGCCTGATTGAGATCCAGCGGATCTTCGGTCCACTGTTGAAGGGGCTCCAGGTAATCGCTGTAATC
>CAZLKP010000062.1:7279-9232 GCA_964560095.1 uncultured Bacteroidia bacterium | reverse complement strand
CCGACGACGACGACCTGCTCGTCGATGCCGGTATTGAGAATGAGGTCTTCGATGGCATGTTGGAGCTGGTCATCCTGCACCTCTGTGGAGTCGATCTGTGCCGGCAGCCAGAGCGGCAGGCATAGCAGAGCCATGAGGACACTATTCTTCATCGCCAGCCAGTTGATAGGTGAGTGAAAGATGAGGGACAAAGCCGAGCAAAGGCTGATAGGATACAGCAAGATCCAGCCGCAGCTGCTGCAGGTTCAACCCCAAGCCGCCACTCACTGCGGATGGAGCCGTCTGAAATCCGGCCCGGATGTAGAGGATGTCTGCCGGCTGATACTCCAGCCCGGCTTTGAGAGAAAGAGGACCATCAATTTCCTGGGCTACATCTGCCAGAAGCAGCACCTGATCACTCGCTTCAAAGGCCAGCCCGGCCTGAATCATGGCAGGCAGAGGGCTTCCTTCTCCCAGTCGTTGTATCTCTGCGCGGTTGAGGTTCACGGCAAATGCACCAATCGTGAACCGATCCGTGGCCTCGACCTGTACGCCAGCATCGAGATACAGACTTCGGCCGGTTCCCTGAGAGGGAATAACCATCTGATAAGCATTCAGGGACGTCCCGATTCGCACCCCTTCCAATGGCTGAATGCTGTAAGAAATACCATATCGCCCTTCTCCGAATTCTCCCAGCCCGAACCAGGAAATTTTGGCCCCGATGGTCTGTCTCTCAGAGATGGGAATCACCATCCCTCCCTGGGCAGCAGAGAGCTCCTGGAGGGCAAATCGCTGCTCAATATGGGTACCAAAGGCCATGGATCCGATCCCAACTATACCAGCAGGATTACCAAACAGACTCCAGAGGTCCCCACTCACGCCCGCCTGGGCCCGAGCAGTTGCAGCGCGGGCAGCACCAGATGCCGACCATACAGCCGGCTGTGACCATAGAGATATAGGAAGCAACAAGGTGCACAACAGCAGGCACCGTAGAGAAAGGGGAAGCATAGGGTGTGCGCTGAGAACTGCTTTCAATTAACACAGGAACAGCCAAAAGTGAAAGGGATTCTTATGTAACATCGCCTGGCAATTGGTCGTTGAGAATTGCCGGGCTTCCTGTTGCTTTCGGATTGAACTAATCTGCCCCTGAATATGAACGACCCTCGCTTCCCAGAAACCCTCGAATATCTCTACCAGATGCTGCCGATGTTCCAACGGGATGGAGCATCCGCGATGAAAAAGGATCTGACGAATACCCGTGAATTATGCTGGATCCTGGGCCTGCCCCAGTGGCAATTTCAATCTGTGCACATTGCCGGCACCAATGGGAAAGGCTCTGTTTCCTCCATGCTGGCCAGCATTCTGACAGAAGCCGGTTACAAGACAGGACTCTACACCTCGCCTCATCTGGAGTCATTCACAGAACGCATCCGAATCAATGGCCGCCCCATTCCGCAGCGCGACATCGTGGAATTCGTGGAACAAATGCAGCCATTCATTGAGCGCATCAGGCCCAGCTTTTTTGAACTAACGGTCGCGATGGCGTTCCAGTATTTTGCCAGCAAAGAGGTCGATATCGCCATTATCGAAACCGGAATGGGAGGCCGCCTCGACAGTACCAACGTGCTGAGACCAGAAATCTGTGCCATCACCAACATCTCTTTCGATCACCAGCAATTTCTGGGAAATACCCTGGAAGCCATTGCCAGAGAAAAGGCAGGAATCGTCAAACCCTACACACCGGTGATCATTGGGAAAAAGCATCCCAACACCGACAATGTGTTTCTGGATGAGGCTGCCAGTCAAGAAGCTCCGGTCATCTTTGCCGAAGACCGCTTTCAGGCTTCCAGAACCTCCTTTGACTGGCAATCTCAGCGGATTTCGGTTGTGGATCACCAGGAAGAAACTACCCGTGAATTCACCATGGATCTCACCGGCACCTAGAACGGTGGCCCGCTGTTCAGTACATGCCAG
>CAZLKP010000062.1:1240-7269 GCA_964560095.1 uncultured Bacteroidia bacterium | reverse complement strand
GCACCTATCAACTGGAAAATGTGCAAACAACCCTCGCGGTGGTGGAGGCCTTGGTCGAAGATGGCTGGGAGATTTCTCCCCAACACATAGGAGCGGGTCTGGCACAGATCAAATCTAATGCCGGGCTGCGTGGCAGAATGGAATGCCTTTCGCAGACCCCAAAGGTGATTTGCGATGTCGGACATAATGAATCCGGAGTGCAACACATCATTCATCAGTTGTCACAGTTTCCGGCACGGACTCTTCACTTTGTCTGGGGCATGGTATCGGATAAGGATCACCATGCGATTCTGGACTTGCTGCCACGTGAATCCAGTTACTACTGGGTGCGTCCATCCATTCCCAGGGCACTTGACCATGAGACGCTTCAGCAGAAAGCCGATGACTTTCACCTGAGCGGAACGGCATTCGCCAGTGTGAGAGATGGAGTGGAAGCAGCTCTGGCTGCGGCAAAGCCCGATGAGGTCATTTTTATCGGTGGCAGCACCTTTGTGGTAGCTGATGCGTTGGGATTGTTTCCGGAGAAGGAAGGCAAAAAGCCGGAGGTGCGGATGGGCTCATAAAAAGAAAACGGCGACCTCACGGCCGCCGTTCGCACTCACGTCTCTGGATCGCAGCATTACTGCATATCCATACCATTTGTATTCATATTCATGTTTTTTCGCTTGAAGAGCGACATGTCAGGTTTCCCAAAGTTCCAGGAGACATTGAATCTCACGAGTTGTGGGTTACCAATCCCTTCGCTGTCCTGAATGAAGAATTCGGATTCAGAATATTGTCCCCGAACTCGAGTGGCAAAGATGTCTGAAATGGCCAGGGTGACATTTACCTTGCGGTTGAACAGGCGCTTGCTCAGCGCAGCATCGGCATACCAGTAGGCAATCCGGTATCCCTGGGCCGTGTTGGTCACGCCGCGCCAATTGAAGCGACCAGAACTGGGCGAGAATGCCGCAGGGCTCTGATATTCTCCTGTCAGCTGTAAACGGAAATCTTTGGGCAGGGTAATCTGAATGTTTTCCTTCACAAACCAGGTAAACTGGTTAGCGATCAGGTTTGATTCGATGTTGGACCCATCCACTCGCGAATTGTACAAATTGACGTTGGAGGTTATTTCTACTTTCCGGTCGAGGAAGGTATTGCGCATCGTGAATTCTGCCCCGTATGCATAGCTGAAATTAGCATTCTGGTAGCTGGATACGATCACTTCCCGATCGAGCTCTTCCACATATTCACGGAACTGATAGGTCGTGATGAGATCATCTGCACGCTTGTAATAGGCACTCACCAAGAAATCATGACCGTCTTTGAGGATGTTCTGGTAGGAAAGTTCCAGGGAGTTGGAGAATTCCGGGATCAGTTCGGCATTTCCTCGACGGAGGTTCAGGGAGTCAGAAAAATCGGTAAACGGCATCAGCTGAAAGAAACTGGGGCGATTGATTCGCCGACTGTAGGAAAACTGCAGTTGATCCTGCTCATTGAGGTTTTTGGTCAGGAACACACTGGGAAACAGGCTGAGCGGATAGTTGATTGCAAACTCCTGATTGCCCTGTTCTGCCAGAGGGAGAGCTCCGGTGTAGGTACTGCTTTCTGCCCGAAGTCCCCCCTGGTAGCCCCAGGAATCAAATTTCTGGCTGAATGTGACATAAGCAGCATAAACTGCGTCCGTGTAATTGTACTGATCTGCGAAGTTGGGCACCTGCACAAATTCGTTCTCGCGGTTGTCAAATACCAGATTGGTATTTTCACTGTCAAAATTCCGGAGAGCGGCCCGCAGACCCGATTCGATTTTGATCTTATCGGTCAGTGGCTTGACATAATCCGTCTGAAGGGTCATAAATTGCGTTCCACCTTCGTTGTCTTGCTGCTCTCTTGTCGTGATGCCCTGTGCAGGAAACGTGGTGGTGAAAGATCCGATTCCCCCAGACCGCACACTGTTCACACTGATATCAGCGGTCCATTCATGCCCCTGCTGCGGAAAGAGGTGTTTAAACAAGACAGATCCACCGATATTCTGGAATCGGCGGGTAGATTCTGAAACGCGAAGGGCCTCGCTGGTCACAGGACCGAATTCGTAGAGTGAATCTGTGGTGATGTTAATGTTGGTGAAAGGCGAGAACTGTCCTTCGGTATATGACCCCTCGACGGTCAGGGTGTTGCGGTTGTCGATAAACCAGTCCATGCCGGCACGACCACGGATGAATCGTCCTGTGAAGTCGGAATTGGTTTCCTGCAACACGTTTGTCAGCGGGGTACCAAATAAGTTCTGGCGGTTGGTGGTTCCGACATTCACGCGATTAAACTGATTGACACCGCCATTGATGAAGAAATTCACCTTGCCCTCACGTGCATTAAGATTCAGGCCACTATTGTAGCCAAGACGGCTATCCACCCCTGCGCGAATGCTTCCATAGTAGCCAAATTTGCGCTCTTTTTTCAGCACAACATTCACAATGCCACCTTGACCGCCACCTGCATCATACTTGGCAGAGGGGTTGGTGATCACCTCGACAGATTCAATGGATTCGGCGGGAATCTGGTCCAGACTTAGGGTTGTAGGTCTTCCATCAATAAATAGCTGAGGTGTTGAATTACGCAGGGTGATATTTCCATCAATATCCACAGAAAGAGAAGGCACATTTCGCAGGGCATCCACGCCAGTACCTCCCTGAGCAACAGTATTTTGATCTACGCGGAAAATTTTGCGGTCAAGTGCCAGGGTAACGGCGCTGGCCTGACCTTCAATGGTAACTTCATCAAGCTCGACCGCTTCAACTGTGAGAAAAATATTGCCCAGGTCCTTTTCGGAGGCGCCCATCATGGCGGAAAAATCGGGCCTTCCCCCTTCAGAATCAGGTATGTCGAATTTGACTGGTTGCTCCAGTTTCGCAAATCCCAGCACCTCTACTTCCAGAGTATGTGTACCCATGAGCGGAATCCCTTCGAGATTAAAGTCACCATTAGGCTCGGTCAACTGCCCGGCAAGGAGGACCCGCTGCATCTGACGGGTAACGGTATCAGGCTTCATGCCAAAAATCTTAACAGATGCATATCCCACACCAGATCCTTCTTCGTCCACGATCTTGCCATACATTTTTCCGGTTGGCATTTCAAATCCACCACCTCCTGTTCGTCCACCGCCCTGTGGCCAGTTCTGGGCCACCAAATTGCTGGCACCCATCAGGGTGAGTGTGAGAGATATTGTGAGAATAAACTGTTTCATGAATTCCTGATTCGAAAAATGTGTGAATCCTGATGATCTGTGTGATCACGGTTTCGCTTTGTTATACGACCAGCTAACAGCGAAGGAGGAAGACTGTTGCGCGAAATAGACCATTGAATCTGCTGAGTAGATCAATGTCACAGTCCTGTCGATATCATCGCATTTTCAGACTTCAGCAACGTTGATAGTCATGTTGTGCCCATAGCTCTACCTTCCCTGAACAATGGTCGGCTAAAGGTGTTGGAAGATGGCTCTTGAGTAAGGAAACCCGTATGTTGTCAATGATATGGTACAAACCTCCGCCAGTTCGAATCCGGGAAAGATCTTTCCGGTTATTTTTCACCTCGTCCTTTGGTCGATCTGGATTGGGCTACCCTTTATGAACAGCATGGACAACCCGAAAATGCTGGCATTTTCGACCTGGTTGCTACCGATTTCCATTTCTCGAATTCCACTGTTTCTGCTCAACTCAGAATGGCTGATTCCCCGGATCTTCCGAAAGCGCGGTATCGCTGCCTACCTGTTGTCGCTGATTCTTCTGATCGTAGCGTTTTCCATCCTGACGCAGGTGTACAAAATTACAATTATCCCCAAAGAGGTGCTCGGAGGCCGCACTGACTGGTTTTGGGCCATTGTGCCTGTGGTGTTCATCACGGCCATCTCCACCGGATACGGATTTATCATTTATCTGCTTCGCCAGGAACAATCCCGCCAGGAAGAACAGCAACAGCGCCTGACCTCCGAATTGTCATTTCTGCGTTCCCAAATCAGCCCGCATTTCATTTTCAACATTCTCAATAGCATTGTTTATCTGATCCGCTCTCAATCCGACAAGGCAGAATTTGTGACCATTCAGCTATCTGAGCTGATGCGATACATGCTTTACACGCCGCAGGAACAGCAGGTACCCATTGAGACAGAACTGCAGTATCTGGAAAATTATATCGCGCTACAGGAGATCCGGTTTGAGGAAGATGTAGCCATTCTCTTTCGCAAAACCATTGAGGATTCTGATATTTCGTTAGAGCCTATGATGCTCATTCCCTTTGTGGAAAATGCCTTTAAGCATGGTATCGGCCTCATCGAATCTCCGGAAATTGAGATCCTCGCGGAAGCCAGAAAAGAGGCCTTTCACTTTTTTGTCAAGAATAAAATTGGCCCTGAAACTGCCCAGGACAAGGACGAAAGCTCCGGCATCGGCCTCAAAAACGTCCGGCGACGGCTGGAATTACTCTATCCCAACAGCCATCAGCTGAACATCCGGGAAAAAGATGGATGGTTTCTCGTGGATCTGAAGATTGAGAAGACGGAGTAATCGGGAAATGGGATTGATGGATGATGTGGAATCAGGATGGTTTTTGGCTCTGTGATATGAAAACAGCCCATTGGGCGTTATTGTATGCAGACAACAACGATTATGCGACAGGCATTTGTTTTTTCCCTGCTTCTGATTCCTGTATTTCTTTTGGCCCAGCGCTCAAATCCTTTCCCCGGTACTTATGTGATGGAAGGATACCTGCTCCAGGAAGATACCCTGATGCTGAAAGCAAGAGAAACAGTAGCAGACAGCCTGGGATGGCTGGAAGTGTATTCCTTCACTGAAACCCGCGACGTGACCTATGAGCTCGACATCCCTGATGGCATGGGCATCTGTGGCAACGGGATGTTTTATGTGGAGGAGGCAGACTACACCTACCGAAAACGCCGGGGTATCCTGAGCCTGCGGGTAATTGGCGGACACATGATTCAGGATTCTTTTCGGTTTCAGGCCAAATATGATGTGGAACCTGTTTCCGACACAGAGTATCGTCTGGTCCTTCGAAAGGTGAGGCAAAAGATAATAAAGCCGGAATGGCAGATACCTGATCAGATATCTGCCGATTCCGGGTTACAAGAGCGTACTCCCACCGGGTTGGCACCCGGGGTTTACTGAGCAATCGGGCCAGGTATTAAGGTTTGCGTAGCGATCGTTTCGCCGCTGTGTATCACCCGCAGGAGATACAGGCTCTGAGCCCATCTTGCCAAATTGACGGTAATCAATTGGTCATCCGGAAGCAGCTCAGCACCGGCAATCGTGCGTCCATTCAGATCCATCACTTCGTAGCGAAGGTTCTGGAGCCTTCCGGGGTTATTCACAGCGATATCAAACATGTTTTGTGTTCTTCTGGCTGGTTGTAGGGTGAAGCGCTCAAACTCATCCGCGTAGGGGTGAATGCGACGGTCACCAAGGCCGCCGGAACCTGGCGGGGTGATACCTCCGCCGGTATATTCCAGGGTGCACCAGTTTCGGTTGGTTCCCAGATCAGTGACGTTGTACACGAAGCCATTGGACGATCCCGCCGGACTGGAGGAACCAAGCGAGGTAGCGATGGTGGAAAAGCTCTGGCTACTGGCAGAAAGCGACTGCAGGCAGTGGCCGTTGTCATCCAACTGGCCGTCGGACAAAGGGGCACGAACCATCGTAGCTCTGCGCTCCACCAGCGTGGTGCCATAATTCCTGACCTCATACTGACCTACGGCCACAAATTCATCTGCATAGCTCAGTTCAATGACGTCAGAAAAACTGCAGCTGAACACAACATCGCTGGGGTCAAACTTCGAATAGCCCTGTGTCCAGCGAATAACGCCTGCTGTATCAACCGCGATGGCAATGGTGCGAGACGCCAGCGACCCGCTGATGCTTACCGTCCCCACGGCAATGGCGCCATTGAGATTGGGATCCCGGAAGCTTTTAGTGGCTGCAATACCACTCAGGTCCAGAGATTCATATTCGTTGGTGAAATAATGACGCAAATAGCGCTCAGATCCA
>CAZLKP010000062.1:0-1230 GCA_964560095.1 uncultured Bacteroidia bacterium | reverse complement strand
GGATTGACTGCCAGGATAAATCCCGCCCGGCGATTGGTTGCTGTGTGGGTGGCCTGCCCGCTCACGAGCAAATATCCGTCTTCGTGCCAGGAAGCGTCTTTGACGACGTACGTATGTTGAGATTCTTCAAAGACAAAGCCCCAATTGAGGCCCATGGCTGTATCCACGGAGGCGATGTACACGCTGGGCGAAAGGTCTGCAGCTGTGGTAGCTACGAGATAATAGGTATCTTCTCTGTCTGAGATCAGATCCACCGATTCATTCTCCAACCCATTAGAAATGCTGATCCCATCGATCAGCCGACCGTCTTTGGCGAATCGTGTCAGCAGCAAATCAGCCGGATAGAGGCCATTGTCCGGCCCGGAAAAGGCATAAAGCTGCTGCTGGTCGTGGTTGAAGTCGATCGCTTCATACGACCAGTTGTTGGCCATGTGTGTCCAGCGAACATTTCCGGTGCCGTCAAGCGAGGTGATGGTTTTTTCACTCCCTCTGCCCACACCCGAAAAGTGCTGCACGCTTCCGCCTCCCAGGTAGTAATTGCCTTCGGAATCCATGGCAATTGCTGACCCTCTGACCCCATTGAGGGAGGTGGCTATGTTGGTTGAAAGACCTTTGGCTAGCACAGGGTCTCCCTGCTTGTCAGTGCGAATGAGAAATCCGTGGTTTTCAAACCCGGGTGCATTCCCCTTCACATCCCCGACAATCAGAAACTGATTGGCACCCGGTACTTCCATCACCTCTCTTGTTTGCAGGTGAATCCCGGGATTCTGGTCGATCAGCTCAATGGCTACTTTGAAGGTCTGCCCTTGCAGGGTCCATCCAAAGAGGAGCAGCAGGCCAGGCAAATATTTGGATAACTTCTTCATGCAGTGGATCTTTTAGTCTCGGATGATCACTGCAAACATGAATATAATACGATTATTCGGAAAACCTCATTTTTGGTATTTGTTACAGACCGAAATACATAACAGCTACCCTCCGGTCATGCCTTTCAGCTTCGACGCGGCCGTAGCCATACCAGGGACCATGTTTATACCGAAATTTTGAAATAATAGGATGAAGAATCTTGCATCCCCAGCTCCTCAGGACTGATTGTACTTTCCCCTGATCAGCGTAGCTTTCAGGTACGGGAAGCAGAATTCTTTCTCAACAGAATGGATCGTTATCGAATCCAGTTGCTAGGCACTGTTTGGAAAATGGTATTTGCTTACCATCGGAAGGTTTTTGGGG
>CAZLKP010000061.1:0-15641 GCA_964560095.1 uncultured Bacteroidia bacterium | reverse complement strand
TGGAGATCAAAAACCTCAATTCCTTTTCGTTCGTCCATAAAGCCATCGAATATGAGGTGAACCGTCAGGCTACCCTCCTGGATCAGGGAGAGCCGGTGGACCGCGAAACCCGGGCATTCGACGCCCGCCATGGCACGACCCTGCCGCTGCGAACCAAAGAGGAAGCCCAGGATTACCGCTACCTCACGGAGCCTGATTTGCCGCCGCTGGATATCCCCGAGCAGTGGCTCCTGGAAGAACAAAATCGCCTGGTGGAATTGCCCTCCTCACGGCTGAAACGGTACATGAACGACATGGGCCTGGGCGAATCGGAGGCCATGACCCTGGTCCAAGATGTGGCCCTTAGTGATTATCTCGAAAATATGATCGGAGTAGGCGCCAGTCCAAAGCGGGCCGCAAACTGGTTGCTGGGCCCTGTGAGTGCCAACTGGACTGACGACTGGCGGTCGCTGCCGCTCACGCCTGACCGAATGGCTGCTCTGGTTGGTCTCATCGACGCACGCACCGTGAGTCACCAAGATGCCAAAGAATCCCTCCTGCCGGCTTTGCTGGCCGACCCGGAATCGGACCCGCAGCAGCTGGCTGAGTCGCTTCGACTCATACTGCAATCCCAGGCAGGAATCATCAAGCAGTTGATGGTAGACATCATGGCTACCCACCCGGAGGAAGTGAACCGATATCGCGGCGGGAAAAAAGGCCTGCATGGATTTTTTGTTGGCAAATTGATGCGCGAGCTCAAAGGTGGCGCCGACCCCAAGGAGGTCAACCAGATTGTTGCAAAGATGCTGGCAGGAGATTGATCAGGGTGAAAGTATCAAAAACGCCGCAGCGAACTTTTCTGCTGTCCGAAAAATGGCCCAAAACTTTCTTCTCAACTTCAAAACAAAGAAAATCAGTGTTTACAGGAAACGAAAGTTAGCCGTAAGAAACCAACATATCAGGGATAAAATAATCCAAGCCGTGTAGATGCTTTTGCCCTGATCCCTCGCCCGAGTCTCTTCCCCTTCTCCCCGAAAATTCCTATCTTTGCGCTTCCATTCAGCCAAGGCAAAACCTCCCAATTCTTTTTCTGCCCATGATTACAGTTTCCAATCTGTCTTTGCGCTTCGGTAAGCGCGCCCTGTTTGAAGAGGTCAACCTCAAATTTACCCCTGGCAACTGCTATGGCATCATCGGGGCCAATGGCGCCGGGAAATCCACCTTCCTGCGCATCCTCTCCGGCGAACAGGACCCCACCACTGGCAGCGTCAACATCCCCAATGGCCTGCGCATGTCTGTCCTCAAGCAGGACCACAGTGCCTTCGATGAATACCCCGTCCTGCAAACGGTCATCATGGGGAATGAACAACTTTGGCGGGTCAAGGAAGAAATGGAGGCCATTTACGCCAAGGAAGACTTTTCCGAGGAAGACGGGATTCGCGCAGGGGAGCTCAGCGCAGAGTTTGAAGACATGGACGGCTGGAATGCAGAAACCGAAGCGGCACAACTGCTTTCCAGCCTGGGAATCGTTGAGGATCTCCACTACAAGCAGGTATCTACCCTTGATGGAAAGCAGAAAGTACGAGTGCTGCTGGCACAGGCTCTCTTTGGTAACCCCGACATTCTGCTGCTTGATGAGCCGACCAACGACCTCGACGTCGAAACCATCGTCTGGCTGGAAGACTTCCTCGCCGATTTCAAAAATCTCGTCCTGGTCGTGTCCCACGACCGTCACTTCCTGGACGTCGTGTGTACCCATGTCTGTGACATCGACTTCGGCAAAATTCAGCTTCACACCGGAAATTATTCCTTCTGGTATCAGGCGTCACAGTTGGCCCTACGCCAGCGCGCCGACCGCAACAAGAAAGTCGAGGACAAGCGCAAGGAACTACAGGAATTTATTCAGCGTTTCAGTGCCAATGTTGCTAAATCAAAGCAGGCTACTGCCCGGAAAAAAATGCTGGCCAAGCTCAATGTAGATGATATTCAGCCTTCCAACCGGAAATACCCACACGTATTCTTTGAGGCGGAGCGTGAAGCCGGCAGGCAGGTGCTTGAAGTGCACAATCTCTCCGGCAGCCTGGATGGCGAAACGCTGTTTTCCAATGTGAGCTTTGATGTACAGAAGGGAGATAAAATCGCCTTCCTTTCCAAAAACTCCCTGGCAGTATCGACGTTTTTCGATGTTTTGATGGGCAAAACGGAGGCTGATGGCGGGGAATACAAATGGGGCGTGACCATTACACCGGCCTATCTGCCCGGCGACAATAATGCGTTTTTTCAGAATGATCTGAACCTCGTGGAGTGGCTGCAGCAGTTTTCGCCTAATTCTGAGGAAGAATTTGTGCGGGGCTTTTTGGGTAAAATGCTGTTCTCCGGTGAGGAATCGCTCAAGAAAAGCTCCGTGCTTTCCGGAGGAGAAAAAATGCGCTGTATGATCTCCCGCATGATGCTGCAGCAGCCCAACCTGGTCATCCTTGATGAACCCACCAACCACCTCGACCTGGAATCAATCCAGGCCTTAAACAACAGCCTCATCGACTACAAAGGCACTACCTTTCTCCACAGTTCTGACCATGAGTTTGTGCAGACGGTGTGTACCCGCATCATCGAGCTCACGCCCAACGGGATCCTCGACAAGCTGATGAGTTTCGACGATTATCTCGAAAGCGAGGAGATCAAGCAGCAGCGGATGGAAATGTATGGGATGGCGGCTGTGTGATCTGCCCATATTCGGGTAGATGGAGCGATCGCGAACAGGCGATCGTTTCTTGAACAGGATGAACTTTCTTGTAGATGACAGGCGTTTTCACATGTCTGCTTCGCAAATGCGGTGTGTCAGGTGGAAAGCCTCCCTCACTGTAACCACGCCTTCATCCGGGTGAAGACTTCGGGTTTTCCCAGTAATTCAAAATGGTTGGTTTGGTATGTTACCCAGGTATCCTCAAAGCTCAGGACCCGGTTGGGATCCCGGTGTTGTCCCCATGCACTTACCAGACTCACCAGTCCATCTCCAACTGTTTCGGAAAGAAAATCTGATTCATTCCCCATGACAGCAGCAACACTGTAGCAGTCGATTTGCCTAGGTAGGGGAATAATTTGTCGTTGATCTCCACGAAGATCGAAGCGATCCATTCCCTGCCAGTCCTCCTCAATGAGGTTTCCATACCGCAGATCCGTGATTCCAGCACTTCTGACTTTTCCTAACCTTGCAAAAGGCTTTGCGTAGGGAATGGCCTCCAGGATGGTATCCAGATAATTTCCTGTTCGCTCCAACTGTGCCCCGTGATGTGGCGTTCCAAGGAAAATGAGTTTGCGTAGATGTTCTGGCCAGGTCGTGTGCTGTTTTTCTCCGTAGTACAAGGCACTTCGTGCTAGTAGCCCTCCCATACTGTGCGTCACCATGACCAATTCTTTAACCGGCACCGGCCAGTTGGAGACCAGCTCTTCCAGCAAGTCATTAAGCTCCTGACCATTGGACGAAATATGGCGGCCACTGTTGTAGCGAAGATAAATCGGCGTCATGCCCAATTCTTTGGCCAGGGATTCTCCGTGATTGTGTTCTTCCCGGGTCCACTGGGTATCGTTCATGCACAATCCGTGTATCATCAACAGGATGTTACCGTTGATCGTCGGGTATGCCTTGTTAAGATTGTTAGAACCAGGACTGATTTCCTCTGAGTGATACCTGAAGCACATCCTGATCTGAAGGGGATTATCCTTCTTTTCCAGATAATCACCGATCACGCCATTCAGTACAGCGCGTATCGCTTCACGTTCATCTGTGGTTGATACATCATCTGAAACGGCCCCCCATTGCCCCAATACGTGATCCAACCCTCTACCGACAAATTGAGCTCCCCATCTCACTTGCCTGTATGTGATGTCGGCGATGCCGGTAATGGCGTGCTGAATGGGGGTCGAGGGCAAAAAGGGTGGATGAACAATCCGTTGATGCATGGCTTCCACCAGATTGGTGATCCCGACGGTGACTTCTGTCAATAGCCGGGTGAGGCCCTGCAAATCGGAGTCTTTCTTCGGCATTTTCGACATAGCACAGATGCGTTGAATAACAAATTTGCTGAAAGAATCGGGAAGGACAGATAATCCAGCTGCGGTATATACGCATTATTCCTCAGCTCCACAGACTCCGGAGCAGAAAGTCAGATTTCCATCTGGAAAAATCTTGGGCTACCGCCAACAGTCCCCTGTATCGGCATCTATACGCAAGTCTATTGCTTCCGGAAAATGACGGAGAAAGGAGGTGTCCCTGCTGAGCGGCCCATATTGACCCATCACGTATACGGAACTGGGAATGGCATGGGGAACCACAATTTTAGCGATAAACAGCAGAAATCTATCCTAAATTTTCTGCTGAGATACAGCAGATGCTGTTTTCATTTTCTCTCACTTTTCTAGCAAGTGCATGATGAAAAACCTTTACAAGACATTGTTCTCCTTTTTCGCCTTGACTTCATGCATCGGGGTTATGTTTGCCCAATCGGGCGAAAGCCTGTCTTTTGGGAATACCAACGACTACATTTCTCTCGGAAATCCTGGATCTATGTCAGACTGGACCATTGAATTCTGGCTCAAGCGGCAAGGAGAAATCAACTACCAAAACCTGCTTCATTCTGACGACACACAATCCAACAAAGGTGTCAGAGTCGAAATCAGTGAGAATTGGCCCAATGGGCACTTATATGTGTCAATTTCCGGTGGAAATATCTTCACACCCTTTGCCAGGTGTATCCGAATCCTTCCTTCTCAGGTCAGTTGAATGTGCCATATGCCTCGTTTGGGGAAAAAGAGATGCAAGTATCCGTATTTGACCTCAGGGGGAGATTACTCCTCCGGGAACTGGGTTATTGATCTACTAGAATTTACCTGAAAATCAGATAAATCAATAAAAAGACGTGCGGAAAGCTCAAATAACAGCCCACAGTATGCAGGATGTTGGCTCCTCTACCTTATTCTCCCCGTGTTTATATTCCTCCAGGGCACTGCATGCCTCAATACACCCATCTCCCATAATTCTTCCAGAAAGACCGGTCAAAATACATAATGGCCCCGGTTGCGATCATCAAAATGATCATACCAGCCATGCCATTGACACCGGCCAGATAAGGGCTGGAGTTCCACAAAAAAAGAATGGTGAGTCCGCTCAACTGATTCAGGACAGAGATGAAAGTCGCTGGCGCATATACGCTACGGGTCCGAATGCTGAGCCAGGCAGCCGGGAAGGCCAGCGCCAGGTGAAAACCGAAAATGCTCAGAAACACCGGGATAAACTGGTCGGACCAGCCTGGCAGAAAATACAGCAGCAACAGGCTTTGCCACAGACCATACATCAGACCCAAAACGGTATTTCCGCCCAGAAAGCCCAGGGGCTGAAGTTCTTTAAGCAAATAGCCACGGAATCCCATTTCAGCGCCCAGATGAAACAGAAGCCCCAGCGAAGCGCCGATCACCATCATCAACACAGTGAGGATGAATACTGTGGTCCAGAATTCCATCTGAATGCCTGCCATCAGGGGCTCCAGAATCACCGATAATTGATTGGCCTGAAAGATATCCGCAAACAAAGACGAATCGGCAGCACCGATTTCCACCCGACCAAAGCCCGGCACATGAAGCACGTTCCCTAGTAAAAACACCAGACCCAGGGTGCCCAGAACCACACCTAATGGCCCAAACACCGTCAGGGCAATCCAGCGGAAATCAAAATACTTCCGGTTCCAGCCCATGCCCTTAAGCGACTGGGAAAAGACCCATTTTTTCATCACAATGGCCGCCAGAGCCGGCCCCCAGGAATAGAGCGCCACCTGAATCAGCGGCAAAAACTGGCTGTCAGGGAGAACCCATTCAGGAATCACCAACAAGCCCCAGCTAATGCCGAGCGACAACAACACAAACATCCAGACATTGGGTCGGGCCAGTTCTTTCATACAGAGATAGTTTATTAACCTTAACGGGAAATCAATGGAAGAAGTTAGGGGTTCTTGCACAATACAGCAAGCTTTGCGCCCTTAGCGCATCCTTCCCGTCTTTGCGATCATGAACAAACGCCCAACTGACAAAAATCACTCCCATTTTTAGGACAAATTCTCTATCCTCCCCCTGATTTCCCCTAATTTTCCCGTCCAATCACCCGATCACCCGTGAGTACACACCCACATCACGACACATCCCTGCATTGTTATCACTGTGGAGACACCTGCCCGGATGATAAGATCCATCTTGAGGAGAAGCACTTTTGCTGTGAAGGCTGCAAAACGGTCTATCAGATTCTGTCTGAGAATGACATGTGTACCTACTACGATCTGGAATCTCATCCCGGCATCACCCTCAAAGCCAAACCGGATACCGGCCAGTATGCCTGGCTGGACAATGAGGAGGTCGTGCAGCGCTTGCTCGACTACCAGGATGAGGAGCAGCAGCGCGTGCGCCTGTTTTTACCACAAATTCACTGCTCCTCATGTATTTGGTTGCTGGAAAATCTCTACAAACTTCGCCCGGGAATTTTTCAATCACGGGTGGACTTCCTGAAAAAAGAAATCTCCCTCAGCTATGATCCGTCTGTGACTTCGCTCCGCGAACTAGCCAACCTTTTGGCAACACTGGGCTATGCACCCGACATACGGCTCAGTGATGGCAACGGCTCGCTTCAAAAGCGGAATAACAAATCCTTCTACCTGAAAATGGGCGTGGCAGGCTTTGCCTACGGCAACATCATGCTCATGAGCTTCCCGGAATACCTCGGACTTGATGCCGTTCGCGAATCGGAATTTGCCTCCTTCTTCGGTATGCTAAATCTGATTCTGGCCATTCCGGTGCTGCTCTACAGTGCTACAGGATTTTACCGATCCGCATGGTTTGGCCTCCGTGAAAAACATCTCAACATTGATGTGCCCATTACCCTCGGGATCTTTGTGCTGTTTGGACGCAGCGCTTACGAAATCCTCACCCAGACTGGGCCGGGCTACATGGACTCGCTGGCAGGACTGATTTTCTTTCTGCTGGCTGGTCGCTGGTTTCAGAACAAAACCTACGATTCGCTGTCTTTTGATCGCGATTTCACCTCCTATTTTCCGCTGGCAGCTACCCTCAAGACATCCGAAGGGGAAAATAGCACCCTCGTTACGAACCTCCAGCCTGGCGATACGATCATTGTCCGGAACCAGGAGCTCATTCCCGCCGATGCCATTCTTCAGACAGACCGCGCGCATATCGATTATTCTTTCGTGACCGGAGAATCAGATCCTGTGACGAAAACTTCCGGCGATACCCTGTATGCGGGTGGCCGGCAGGTGGGCAGTGCCATAGAAATGACACTAATCAAGGAAGTGTCGCAAAGCTATCTCACCCAGCTCTGGAACGATGAGGCATTTCATAAAGATCAAAGCAGTAAGCTGAGATCCTTCACCGATAAAAGTGCGCGCTACTTCACCGCCTTGGTCCTGCTGGTGGGCACCATCGCAGGATTGCTCTGGTGGTGGTGGGAAGGTCCAGGCATGGCCGTGAATGTCTTTACAGCCGTCCTGATTGTGGCTTGCCCCTGTGCGCTGGCTCTCACCATCCCGGTAACGCTGGGAAATGCCATGCGGGTGCTGGGTCGGGCCGGCGTATATCTCAAAAATACGCAAGTCGTTGAACACATGGCCTCCATTTCTACCATTGTATGGGACAAAACCGGAACCCTGACCCGAAAAGACAGTGAAAAGGAGCTGGAAGAATGGCTCCCCATGAACAAACAGGACAAAGAGACGCTGGCCAATCTGGCGGCTCACTCCGCGCATCCGGTGAGTCGCGCCATCGCCAACAACTGGCAGGCCCGAGAAACTGAAGTATTTGACTACCAGGAAATGCCGGGGCAAGGAATCCGGGGGGAAATTGGTGGACTAGACGTTCTAATCGGAAGTAAGTCATTTGTTTCCCCCGAGGTCAACCATCCGCGGAAAGACCAACTAGCAGCAGGCACCTGGTTGGCCATTGGCGGGAGATTGGCAGGCATTGTCACCCTGAAACAAGTCTATCGTTCGGGGCTCCAGCAACTCATTGACAAGCTGAGCCGAAGGACAAAGCAGTCCATCATTTCCGGTGACAAAAACACAGGGGCTGAGGCTCTCAGGCAGATGTTTCCGGCGGGAACAACGATGCGTTTTGATCAGAAGCCCATGGACAAACTGGTCTATATCCGTGGGCAGCAGGAAGAGGGGGAGAAGATCCTGATGATCGGCGATGGTCTCAACGATGCCGGAGCTCTTAAGCAAAGCGATGTGGGCATGGCTATCTCGGAAGACGTCCATACGTTCACACCCGCCTGCGACGCCATTCTGGATGCCGGATCCTTATCTGACCTCGACCGCTATCTTCGATTTTCGAGAGGAAGCATGGCCTGGGTGAAATGGGGGCTTATTCTGTCGCTTTCCTATAATGTCATTGGCTTGGCCATTGCGGTTCAGGGCTGGCTCACCCCTCTCATTGCAGCCATCCTGATGCCGATTTCTTCGGTAACTGTAGTCCTGCTTGGTATGGCATCCACATCCTTGATGGGCTGGGAGCTAAGTCGGAAAGAGGGACAACCCGCGAATCAGGCAGAACGCGTAACAGCATCACCGACACCGGAACTCTCCCCCCTTCAACAGTCTGTCTGATTCCAGACAATTTTGCAGGAGACCCACGGGGCCTATACCTTTTTTCGCGGTTGTTCGTAAATTGTTTATAACCTAAAACCGGGAATGCCATTCCCGACTATCCTGAATTCATATGTTGCAAAATACCCTTTTCCTTTCTGTCCTAGCTGCCGTATTTTCTTTGAATATGACTCCCACAGCCCCGCCTTCCACCGAAACCATCAACTGGATCAGCATCGAAGAAGCCTATGCAGGTGCCCAACAGGATGGGAAAAAGATCCTGATTGACTTTTATACCGACTGGTGTGGCTGGTGTAAAAAGCTGGATGCAGATACCTACTCGAAGGCAAAGGTGATCAGCTACATCAACGAGCATTTTCATGCAGTGAAATTCGACGCTGAGCAGCGCGGAGAGCTCACCCTGGCCGGCCGTACCTATGGCTTTATTGACCAGGGTCGCCGAGGTGTGCATGAATTTGCCGCCGTGATGATGAACGGCCGTCCTTCCTATCCCAGCACCAGCATTCTTGATGCAAACCTGAATCCCATCACAACGGTTCCTGGCTACCACGGCCCGCAGGAAATGCTCATGATTCTGAGTTTTCTGGGCGATGATCACTACCAGACCACTTCCTGGGAGGAGTATCAGCAGGGGTATTCGTCAAATTAATCCCTACTCCTTAACGAATCTTCCGGACCAGCGCTGGCCTTCCTGCTCGATCAGGAGGACATACATGCCAGCGGGGAAATCCTGCACTTCTAGATTGATTTCTTTGCCTGTGACCGACCGGCTAGTTACCACCTGGCCAAGCATATTGAGAATAAGAAGGGTTGCGGGTTTCGAAGCCTGTCCGGGCCATTTGATACGAACAGATTGGTTCGCAGGATTCGGGAAGAGCTTGAGAGAGGCCACCGGAGCAGGTTTGAACAGCGACGATGGGTTGGTAGATTCCGGGCGGTTGTTCCAAAGCTGAAGACCACCCCGGGCTGTTCCGATGATAAAGAATGGCTCCCCCGAATCATCCAGATTCGTGATCGCCGGAGCTGAATGTTCTCCGAAATCCTGACCAAACAATGCTCCGGATGAGGTAATAGAGCTGGTAAGCGCGGCTGCAGGATTGTCGTAAATCATGATCTTGCCCGATTCTTCGCCGACGACCAACTCAACCTGATTATCCTGGTCAATGTCGAAAAACCGGGGCTTGGCGCGACCACGGAAAGGATCCCCAAAAGTATTTTGAGCAAGGATGCCTCCGAATGTATCCTGAACAGCCGTAAACACAGGTGCCGAAGCAGAGCCTACATTTTCATAATAGACGATGGCCCCAAATTCATTCCCGATAAACAAATCCAGGTCATTGTCACCGTCAATGTCATATAGCTCAGGCGCAGACAAAACCCCCACATCAATCGTTTGATTGAGATTGTCTTTGAGGGCAGATGTAATCTGTACAAACACCGCCGATTGATTGGGGGCACCGGCATTTTCGAAGTATCGAATCTGCCCGTTGGTCTGGCCTACCAGCAAATCATCATCTCCGTCTCCATCCAGATCTGCCGCTACCGGCGAGGCTGCCTGCAAGGGGGGAAAAAGGGTGGAAGCATTCAGGTAATCATCATCTATGAGGGTGAACTCAGGATCCTGCAGGGTGCCTGTATTTTCGTAAAGCTGTAGCTGAAAGGTGAGAATGGTGGTATCGGCGCTGCGAAGCACAGAATTGAGCGAACCAACGATCATGTCTTGAAGCCCGTCACCGTTATGATCAAAAAAAGCTGGATGCGCGCCCTGGCCGGCATCTATACTGCCACGGGCAAATATACCATGGCCCCAATACCGGAGTTCCAGACTGTCATCCCGGCCTTCGTTCAGATACAGGAGGGTGGGCTCCACATTCTCAGCGCCAGTGGATGCATTGGGGGCGACCAGCAAATCTCTCACGCCATCATTATTCACATCTTCATAAAAAATGCCCGGAAAAAGCACCTGATAGATTGCCAAATCATAGGTCGGGTAGCTATACACCACCGAATCCATGAATGCGTGGGAGGGTTCCCCGTTGTTGTACACCACATTCACTGTAGCGTAGGACACATCGCCCAGCATCGCATCTTTGAGCCCGTTGCCATCAAAATCCTCCACCAGAAGTGTCGACCCCACATGGCGAAGCCCGACGCCCGGGTCTTCACCTTCCCCACGTTTACAAAACTGCGTGTCGGCCACTACAATATTGTTATCCAGGCTCCCTTCGTAGAAATGCCCCCAACAACCAGTGTCCAGTATAAAATCCAGCGTATCACAACGACCGTGACCCTCCATGGCCAGATTGGTGTGTAAAGCAAAAAAGTTGGAGCCCGTCTGGGTAGAGATGATATCCACATCACCATCTCCATCTACATCAACAATCGCCGGAATATCCGTGGGTGTGTTGTATACCGGACGCACATTGGAGCTCAGGACATCAATGGGCTGGTAGGCCAGCTCAAAGCCTACAGAATCGCCGGGATAAATGACTTGCTCATACAGTTGGATATTTTGCCTGGAAGGGCCCCCGCAAAACACATCCTCCAGGCCATCACAATTGTAGTCCACCAAAAGTGCCCATTCGATACAATTACAGGAGTCAAAATGAGCCGAGAAAGACGGGTCAAACTGGTAGTCGATGGTTCCGGGTGTTCCTTCATTGAGGAACACGGTGAAGGTCTTGTCAAACCGATCGAAAAACACCATATCCTTCTGTCCATCCCGATCCATATCAATGTCGGAAAACTGCGGATTATTCATACCTCCAGACCAGGCATAGGGCAAATATTCTCCCTGGGGGTTTTTGACAGGAATGTTGTTGGTCGGGCGAAAAGACTGGGCATAGGTCAGGCCGATTAGCAAACCGGTGACCAGCAACAGGCGCTGGATAAGGCGGGTTATCATGATACTTTGTTTCTCAGTAAAGTAGACAGATAAGATACGAAATACCCTCTTTTGAGGTAGAGAACATTTCGCTGAACACGTGACGAAGCTCAAGATAGGGCGATCTCAGGGGTTCTGCGATGAGAATTCTCATGCGGCAGAAAGGTTCTGGTACCCAGCAAACAAAAAAAGCGCCCGGCATAACCGGACGCCCCATAAAAACGAACCTATCTCCCCTTCCTGCAAAGCGGGAGTTCTTAACTACCTTCTCAGGAGCCCAACAGCTCCAATATTTGATTACCGTGATCTTTGGTCTTAACCTTATTAATCACATGCGAAATCTTTCCTTCTTCGTCGATCAGAAATGTCGATCTCTCAATACCCATGTACTTTTTGCCGTACATACTTTTTTCACCCCAAGCACCGAATGCCTCAATCAACTTGTGGTCCGGATCTGAAATCAGCCGGAATGGCAACTCCCGCTTGGTAATATAACTCTTGTGAGACTTCTCCGAATCTGGGCTCACTCCTACAACCTCAAATCCTCTGGTTTTCAGGACATCGTAACTTTCCTTTAGACTATTGGCTTCTTTGAGGCAGGAGCCAGAATTGTCTTTCGGGTAGAAAAACAGCACCAATTTTTGCCCCCGATAGTCCGACATCTTGACCAATTTCCCGTCTTGATCAGTGAGCTCAATGTCAGGGACAGTAGTACCAACTGCGAGAAATGATTGAGAAATTTGTGCCATGTAGTCTTCTGTTGTAGATGGACACTTAACTTATATAGAGAAAAAATTGTTTGTTCAACCTTTGACTTTTTTGCGGGATTTTTTTCGGCTAATAAGAACCACCCCTGATAACACGATGGCTGCTCCTCCCATTTGAATCACGCTGAGCTTTTCATCCAACAACCAACCACCAGGCCTGAATCAGTGTGGACACAGGCCCCATACTGCCCAGGATAGCGGCATTACCAGCTCCTAGACGCTTAGCGACATCAGATGGTGGCAAAATGGTTGTAATCACTGCCTTGGAGGAGGAATATATCGCTCTGATCAATATCAGCCATACCCCAATGACTAACTCTCCGGGGCGACTACGTCTAATCATTTTCGCCGTTTTTCAAGGATGCTCATGTATGACACCCACTGCCGCATCACGCCGGGATGGTTGAGATCGTAGATCCAGTGGTGGTCAAACACCGGCAAAGGTACATGACTAGCGTCGGGATTCCTCCCCACAAACATACTATGATATCTCGTTCCAAATTGTTGCTTTTGCTGCTTAATCGACAGCACAAGCTCGCGTTCCAGCCGGGGAATGAGGAAATCGGAAATCACCAGTATATCCGCCTGACGGAAACGTTCCTCCTTCAGAAGCGTTTGAACGCGTCTGAGTGCCGGCTGTAGATCGGTACTGCCGTGAAAACTCATTTTCAAGAATTCTACCAGACGGGAAATCTCTTTTTCCATACCGGTGAGTTCAACTGCCCGGGTACCGGTGGAAAAGGAAATAAGGTAACAGTTCCGATTGCTCCTGAGGGCCATTTCTGTCACGGCGAGTGCTATGCCCTTGGCCACCTGCTCCGGCGTGCCAAACATGGACCCACTGGTATCCACGCAGAGAATAAACGGCCCTTCGGTTTCTCTGTCAGAGGAATACCTCGATTGTTGGTTAGGATCTTCTTTTCGCTTGATGTTTCCGGAGCGGTACTGAAAGGTCAAGAGTTTGTGCTCCACATATTTTTGGGAAAAAATAATCTCGGTATCAGGACTGCTGAGGTAGGCGACTTCTGAAGGAATGACTGACTCAAGCCTGTCACTGTAGTGAATGCCAATAATTTCGGATTTGCCAAAGGGATTGGGTTGCCAGTGTTCCTGAGGAAGAGGGTCGTTTTGGTGGCGTAGTTCACGGGCCTGCTTGTTGGAGTTCCACCGACCGAGCCAGTTGAGCAACTCCCGGAGTTGCGGGTCGGATTTGAGCTGTTGTCCCAGCGCCTTGATCTGGTCCCAGTCGATTTCTTTCCAGTTTCCCAGTGACATATTCCAGGCTTCACCGAGAAATCGACTGAAGGGTTCCAGCAATTCTTCGATATGCTCTAGCCGCTCAGCCTTGTCCGACAAGTCTTCCAGGTATTGCTGCCATTTCCCTTCGAGAAATTCTGCCTCTTTTTGTTCGCGTTTGATATGATATTCTCGTGCCCATTCCTGCAGAAATCTCTCCCTGATCAACGAGCCCTCGGCATCCGCTGTTTTGGCGGGTTTCTGTTGTTCCTGCCGAAAGGCCCGCTCGTAAAACCGCCATTTTCGATGCTGATCGGGATAATCCTGCATCAGGTCTGAGACCCGATTCAGCAGATTGTCGAAGGATATTTCACTCAGATGGTTTTTGGTGTGCCGGAAGTGTGATCGCTGTCGGAGAAAATCGTTTTGGGCGTGAAACCTGATATCCATACTCAAAAACCAGCGTAGCGTTTCGCGGGCGACACTTGTCGCAAATTCTTCATTGTTCTTGCAGACCTTCCGCAGCCGATGTTCTTCCAGGATCTCCTCCATAATCCTGGCCCAGTTGGGATAGCGATCCTTCAGGCCTGATTCGTCGAGTTCCTGTTGGGAAGGGTAGGTCGGGTCAAACAGATGCATGAACAGGATCTCCGCCATCAGTCGGCGGTCATCGCGGGTGAGGAAGTCATCGGCCCGGATCCATTCGCTAAAGGCGCGTTCAACGTTCGCCCATCTGTTCATAGGTATGTTGGGTTTCTTCGATGTCGAGTTTGAGATCCAGAATTTGTCTTCGCGCGTAGGTCTGAGCTTCTCCCAGTTTGGATTTATGTGCCGGATTAATGAAAATGTGCTGCTCCAGGGCTTCTTTTTCTTCCTCCAGGTGTCGGTCAAGTCTGACCAGTTGCTCATCACATTGCTGCAGAAGAAAATCAGCCTGTTCATTCCAGTCCTTGACCTGGTGGGGTTCCGGCTGCCGGGTGGAGACTTCTTTTTCCTCGGCTTCATGCATTGTTACGGGAAATTCCTGACCAGCGACCCGGATTTTATCATTGCCCACTTTCCGTCCTCCAATTCGCTGAACAGCCTTAAAGATTCCTTCCTTTCTTTCGAAAAGCGGGAAGATTCTCTCATCATTGCCCTGAAGCGATTCCCAGTCTTCCTTCCTCAAATAGTTTGTGTCAATTCCCCGGAACTTGGGGATTTCCACGTAGGCCTGTTCGTCGTCGCCAAACAGCAACTTGGGTCGGATCACCTGATGAATCCTCACCATTTGGGTTTCTTTTTCGATCTCTTCCCGCCAGTAATCAGCCCTGCTGCGAATGGAGGCAACCTGTGTCAGCTGCTCGTAGCCATGGGCCACCAGTACACCCAGAGTAAGCTCTTCCACGATTTCCCGTTGCTCGAAACGGTTCCACAGGCATTCTATCAGCAGGAGCAAATCCGACAGGGATACCTGCTCGCGGCCGTTGAGCAACGCGGAGGCCCGCATCAAGTTGGCGGTTTTTCGCCAGCGCCGGTCGGAGATGTACCACTGATCATCCGGGTCGGCGGTGCTGTTGCGACGACGGATGCTGTAGCGCAACTCGTGGATCACATGCGTCAGATAGGCCGGCAATGTCACCGCATTGATGGCTTCCTGCCATTGCCGGTATTCGTCATCTCCGATTTTCAGGGAATCCGGAACGGGATCCTTCTTGTCTCTGACAAACGGAAGCGCCAGGAGTTGCTCAAAAGCTTTCTCTGACTCAATGTTGTACACCATCATGCGAATCAGAAAGCGATCCCAAAGGGCTTCCAGACCTTCTCCCTGGTTGGGAAGTTCATTGGAAGCCGCAATGAGCCCCCGGATATCCACCTGGATTTCCTGCTCGCCGTTGCGATAAATCTTTTCATTCAGCACAGTGAGCAGGGCATTCTGAATCGGAGGACTCGCTTTCCAAATTTCATCAAGGAAGACAACTTGTGCGCCCGGCAGATAATGCTCGGTCATTCGCTCATACTTGTCTTCGTTTTTCAGGCGGCTGATAGATACGGGGCCAAACACCTCATCCGGTGTGGAAAACTTCCCCATTAGGTACTCGAATGCTTTCGCACGGCGGAAAGCCAGTTTCAGCCTCC
>CAZLKP010000060.1:0-15756 GCA_964560095.1 uncultured Bacteroidia bacterium | reverse complement strand
CCAGCGCCGTGCGGAAATCCAGCCCGTTCATCTCCATCACAAACGTGTAGAGATCGCCGCCCTGGTCGCAGCCGAAGCAGTGCCAGTTCTGGCTGTCGCTGGTCCAGGTAAATCGCACTTAAGGAGTAAGAACAAACAGCCTGAGCCCGTCTTGCTTCTGAATTTCCATAAAGCTCAATAGCCTGCTTCAGATATACCTCTGCTGAATCCAGGCTTCCCATGGTACGATAAGCGTTTCCAAGGGCACGAAACACGGCGCCCCGGAGTGAGTCGTCCGACACCTCATTTGACAGACCTGCTGCCTGCAGGCTGTAGGCTTTTGCCTTCGCCGGCTGGCGATCGACATAGAAATAGGAAAGTTCGTTGAGGACTTCGATTTTGGCCGTCCCTTCACGGGTATTCAGTACATCCAGGAGGCTGTCCGGCTCTTCAGCAACGGCCGTCGTGGCCGAAAAACAAGCCAGACAAAGCAGGATCAGAATCGGCGGAAAATGCTTCATAATCCCTGAAAATAACAAAAATGCGAGGTTCAGGCACTTCTTATTCCACCAGGCCGGACTTGATGCCAAATCGGATGAGTCCAGCGAGTTTGGGAATACCCAGCTTCTGGTGAATGTTTTTCCGATGGGTTTCGACCGTCCGGGAGGAGATGTGTAATTCGGCTGCAATTTCGTTACTCGTATACCCCAGGGCAATGTATCGGAGCACCTCCTGTTCCCGTTCGGATAATTCAGCGAGGAGTTTCACCTCTTCTTTCCCGCCCACAAGTTTTTTCCCGGGAGTGAGTGGTGACAGCATGGCCTCTGCCTGGAAATATTTTTTCCCTGCCAGGATCAGTCGAATCCCTTGGATGAATTCCAGTTTGTCGGCATGTTTCAGGAAGTACCCTTTCACGCCAAATTCAGCCAGCTTCTCAACCAGTCCCCGGTCGGCATGCATGGTGAGCATGGCTATCTTGATATCGGGGTGGGCTTTGAGTAAAGTTCGACTGGCCTCCATCCCATTCATCCCAGGCATGTCCATATCCATCAAAACGAGGTCGGGTTTGATCATGGGAATCCGTTCCACGGCTTCTTTTCCATTGGCAGCCGTACCTACGATTCTCAGGTCTGCCTCTTCGCCAATCAGCTTTTCCAGACCATCCACCACCAACTGGTGGTCATCGACGATGAAAATATTACTGGCTTTCGGCATCACAGTTCCGGATTAGCTTTCCTTCAGTGCCTTCACCTGAGCATCATACACGCGCTTCATGCCTTCCCGAAGAGAGATTTTGGGCTTCCAGCCCCATTCCTCGAAGACATAAGTCATATCGGCATGGCGGGCATGAACCCCTACGGGCTTATCAAGCAATGGCTTGATAGGAGGATTGTATCCGGCAAATTCCGTAAACAGGTCAATGATTTCGAGAAAAGAGGTGATTTTTCCAGAGCCGATGTTTACGGCTTTGCCATCGTTGATCTTGTCAAGGGTAAGCATCATCAGGTCCACACAGTCGTCGATGTGGACGAAATCACGCCCTTGCTTGCCGGAGCCCCATACTTCAAAAGGCGTTTCCTTGCCTGCGGCTCTGCGGGCGATGGCCGGAATCGGATAGCTCAGATCCTGATCTTCGCCATAGCCAGACATGGGTCTCACGCAGGCGATGTGCAACCCGTAGTATTCGGCAGCAATTCTGGCGAGATATTCACCGGTGAGTTTGGACCAGCCATAGGTCATATCGGGTTGGCCGAGGTTGCCGGTTTCGAAGTCGATATCGGCTTCTTTGAGGGCAACGAAATCGCCTTCTGTCTGCAGATTAATGGGATAGGCAGCGCTAGAACTGGGATACAGTACCCGATTCGGTTTTTGCTTGACTGCCCAGTAGAAAAATTCCGCATCAATAGACAGATCCTGAGCGACCATCATGGGATCCCCGTCGATCTTGGCACGACCGCCGACGATGGCAGCAAAGTGAAACACATCTCCGAACTGATCGACATCGAGGTCGTAGGCTTCTTTTAGCCAGGCCTGATTGTCCATGAGATTCCGCAAAAAATTTCGGAAATCACCCCGCCAAAACACCAGGCGTTCATCCTCACTCCAAAACTCCACATTGTCCTGTACACGCTGTGGCGATCCTCCCATAAAGGGTCCGTCCATCATGGGCCATTGAGCAGGAGGCATTCCGACAGACAGGTCATCTACAATGATCACACGATCAGAAGTTGTCTTGAGCAAGTACTTGGCCATGTTGCGGCCTACAAAGCCACAGCCGCCGGAAATGAGATGAGTATTCATAGTAGAGTCAGATGTCAGATGTCAGAAAATATTGAGTTGTGAGCCGAGAACAGAGAGTGAAAACTCAGAGAACCGCTTAATTTCCCAGATCACCCCGAATCCCCTAGCCTCTCGCTCACGCGGTATTGATTTTTGTAGGTGGAATTTCGACCGATGAGCTCAGCCAGCAGCCCGGTGCTGAAGAGCATCAGCCCTGCCAGAAAACAAACAGCACCGAAAATCATGGCAGGCATGCGATCTCCCAGTCCGACTCCCATCACCAACTTGATAAAGGCCAGGAAGATAAGAACGGCTGCTCCCACCAAAGAAAACACAGCTCCCCAAAACCCGAAAAAGTGCATGGGGCGCTTGAGGTATTTGGTCGTTACCGTGATGGTGATCAGATCCAGAAAACCATTGATGAAGCGGTTGAATCCGAATTTGGTTCTGCCATACTTTCGAGGCCGATGCTCCACGACCTTTTCTCCGATTTTGTGGAACCCTTCCCAATTGGCCATGACCGGAATGTATCGGTGCATCTCGCCATACACCTCGATCGACTTCACCACCTCAAAGCGATAAGCTTTGAGCCCACAGTTGAAATCGTGCAGATTTTTCACCCCAGACACGAGGCGTGTGACTGAATTAAAAAACTTGGAGGGAATGGTCTTGGAGATGGGATCGTAGCGTTTCTTTTTCCAACCTGACACCAGATCAAATCCGTCTTCGACAATCATGCGGTAAAGCTCAGGGATTTCATCGGGAGAGTCCTGCAGATCAGCATCCATGGTGATGACCACCCGGCCTTTGGTTGATTCAAAGCCGACCTGCAGGGCTGCAGACTTCCCGTAATTCCGCTGGAATTTAATCCCCCGTACTTCAGAAAATTGCTCCCGGAGTTCTTTCACCACTTCCCATGATCGGTCTGTGCTGCCATCGTCCACCAGAATCACTTCGTGAGTGAGGCCCTGCTCCTTTACGACCCGGTCAACCCAGGCAACAAGCTCCGGGATTGACTCATCTTCATTAAACAGCGGGACAACGATCGACAGATCCATACAACTCGATAAATCCTGATCCGGGCAACATATTTCGCCCGTGCTGACAGATGCCCGAAGAAACGAAATCCATCGGAATTCCCCTCTCCGGAAAAGCGAACACAAAGGTAGAGAATTTGGAGGAGGAATGGGATATGCTGTAGCGAAAAAGGTGCCTTCTACATCGGGCCTTTCAGGTAAAATCCACAACCCTATGGAGCCGTCGGCCAGCACCATGGTGGGAATACCCAGTTCGGGAAAGGCTGCCGTACTACCAGCCGCTCCCGGCACTTCATTATCTGTTTGTCCCACAGTAGGTCCGCCCCCTGTATCCAGGCCGGGCATATTCATGCCCATGCCTACCACCAGCCGGACTTTTTGTTCCAATGTCATGGCATCAATCACAGCGTTGTTGCAGGGAAGTTGTAGGGAATGTTTCTGCTAGACAAAGGCTTCGGTAGCGACAACCAACGTGAAAAAAATCAGTCCTTTCATCATGATGGTTCCGTAGATACACCCATATATGTGCTCGCACCACCCTTGTGGCATCAGATCTCCGGATTTGTCCTATTTTTCCACCTATACTCTGGTGCCCTGTCAAATACCGAATCATGGGTAATTGCTGCGCCTTTTTCCACATCTCTGCGTTGGAAAACCTTCGCTCTTCTCGACTAACTCAGCTTTTCCACCTTGATTCCCGACAGAGCCGTGATCTTCGACTCGAAAAAATCTATCAGTACTTCCTCAACATAGTTCACTTGACACAGCACTAGCGCCAGATACCCTTTGTCCAATTCTTCGCACCAATTTATCCGAATTTTTCCCTCAGTTTTCTCTGAAATTAGCTGGCTTTAAACATGGGCAGATGCAGACCTGAAACAACTGTTATTTCTCATAGGAGAATCTTTGGGAAGCAGTACAGGTTTCTTTGAGATTCACCCTGCGATTAACAACATTAGCCTCAACGAATCCTGCGTACTTTCGGATTCCAAATCATGAGAAAAATGAATCCCATTACCTTTATTGATCGTCAGTCCGGAGCCCTCATCACAGAATCTCCGCCAGGCGAAGGCTTCCTGAAATTCCTGTATCACAATCCTTTTGGAAGACTGGCGCTTCACACCCTGGTAAAGCGAAAGTTTCTTTCCAGCCTTTACGGAAAGCGGATGGACAGTCCTGCTTCCCGGAAAAACATTGCTCCTTTTGTAAATCAGTACGGAATCGACATGTCGGAAGCCGTGCGAAATGTGGAAGAGTTTGAGTCCTTCAACGACTTTTTCTGCCGCAAACTCAAGCCGGAGGCCCGCCCGATCGGAGAAGGCTTCGTCTCTCCGGCTGATGGAAAGCTCCTTGCCTTCGAACGGGTGAGTGATCTGGGGACTTTCTTTGTGAAGGGAGAAGCGTTTTCGCTTACAAAATACCTTCAAGACCATCTGCTTGCGGAGCAATTTGAAGAAGCCAGTCTGGTCATTGTGCGACTGGCCCCCAACGATTACCATCGGTTTCATTTTCCCTGTGAGGGGCGTGCCTCTGCCCCGGTGAAGATCAACGGTGACTACTTCTCGGTTTCTCCTTACGCAGTGAGAGAAAATTTTGCGCGGGTTTTTTGTGAAAACAAGCGTGAGTACACCCTGGTCGAATCTCCAGACTTTGGGAAGGTATTAGTGAGTCCGGTGGGTGCAACGATGGTCGGGACCATCATAGAGACTTATGAATTCGGATCACAGGTTGGGAAAGGAGATGAAATGGGCTATTTCGCCTTTGGAGGGTCTTCGTTGCTGTTATTGGTTGATTCCGACCTGATTCAAATAGATACAGATCTTCTGGAGAACACGAAAAACGGAATGGAAACTGCCGTGAAAATGGGGGAATGTATCGGAATGAAACGGTAAAAAAACTCCCGCTAAGCTTTTGCTGAGCGGGAGAGGTTACACTGTTCCTTTCGTTGCCTATTTCACGAAAATGGACATCCGGTCTCCTTTGTCAGTCATGGCATTGATCACGGCATTGCCGTTGGGGAGGATGCGCATGGGGTTCACACCCAGCAACACCTCTTCGATCATTTCCTGCTTTGAAATGGTGTTCTGCCCCAGATCAATCACAGCCAGGCTTCCCATGGAGTAGCTTTCGTCTACCCGCATGGTTGTGACGGTCGTTCTGGAAAGGGTTCCCATATCGGTGTATTCCGAATCGAAATAGATGCCTTTCTGCAGGCCATTCGGCACTGTGCGCATCAGCCAGTAGAGCTTATCGCCAACAATCTCGACGGTTGGTGCCTGATGGCCGATGCCATTGATAGGCGGAACCACATCCCCTGCGACTGGGTCGGCCTGGTAGCAGGCAGACAGCTCACCATCGGCAGAAAACTGTGCCGCGTAATTGGGGGCTTCTCCACGTGAAGCACCGGCAAAAAACAGCATATAACCGCCATTGGGCAAGGATACAAAGCGATCCATCATGACCATACCCAATCGGTTAAATTTCGCTTTGCAGCGTGGCACCTCCACCAGGGAAGCTTCCATTTCGGCATGGCTGGCTTCGAGGTAGAGCACTTCCTCTCCATCGATCACTTTGGATACCGCAATGGAGGGGCCAGATCCGCCTCGTCCTCCCTGTGACCCGGTAGCTCCGGCAACGATCACCGCGCCATCCTGGAGATACATATCGAAAGAAGCTTCCTGCTTGGCTGCGGGAAAGCTCAACTTCGTATTCGAAGTGAGGGCACCGGCGGCATCAAAAGACAACAGATGGACCCCTCCGACCACAGAAACCGCGCAGTGGATGTTTCCATTGCTTTCACGAATGCTATGCTTGAATCCTGGAGATATTTCTCCACTAAACGCGATGTCCTGGCTACTTTCCCATTCATTGGTGGCCAGATTGTATACTCCAACATAAAATACGTTGGCGCCCGAAACGGCCTTTTGACCACCAACGAGTGCTTTCCCATCAAGTGGAATATAGGTCCGCTTTCCCTGAAGAACTCTTCCCAGGTTGTTGATTTTGGCCAGCTGGTAATTATCATTGGAGACATCATCTCCACCCAGGGAGTAGGAGAAAAAGGGCCAGAACTTGACATCCAGCTTCATATCATCGTCTTCCTCAAACTCATAGCCAGACCAGAGTCCATTGGTATAACGATTGACGAGTTTTCCACGGTTGAGTGTAGGGGCTCCGGCCAGAATGGGTCCCTTGAGGTATCCCACGCTCTTTCCGGCCAGAGGAGGCATGGCATCTTCTTCGATTTCGGCTGCCGGTTCAAGTTGGTATTCGGCAAGATTTTCGGCGGTGAATGGTTTGGTTTCCGGACCGCTGATCTCTCCCTCACTATTGAGGGTAAAGATGTCCATCATCAGTGGAGCGTTTTTGGGCTCATAGAGAAAAAAGGAATACATCTCTGACTGGTCTGCACTCCAGTACGAGCCCATGAACGTGAGATTCCCTTTTTTTGCTGCTTTTTTGGCGTCCTTGGAAAGGGGCATATCCAGGGCTTCCACCGATAAATCCTGAGAAAAAGCAAATGAGGTCAAAGAAAGGAACGAGGCAAGAATGACAAAAACAATGGGGTGCTTCATACAGATGTTGATTTCAGACAAACAATGGCCTGAAATTGTGTCACTCTGCTCCTTCAATCAATCAGGCAACCAGCCTATATTTTGGTCCGAACCGTGCCGAAACGGAGAAAAATTAGGGCAAATGCCCCATATCTTATACCCATCCGTTTTTGACGGCAATGGCTGTTGCCTCCGCCTTGCTATTGACACCAAGCTTGCGGTAGAGGTTGTCCATGTGGCTCCTGACGGTTAAGGGTGAAATACTTAGGGCCCGAGCAATGCCCTGATAGGTGCCACCTTCGGTCAGCAAGGCCAGCACCTGGGTCTCCCGTTTGGTCAACCGAAAATCGGACGGTTGCTTCCGGGTGTCGGCAGACATCCCCTCCACCATCATTCTCCGGGCCTTTTTGGCCATCACCGGAGACAACGGAAAGCGATCCTCTAACACATCCTGAATGAGCTGAAGCATTTTCATCGGCTTCTCGCCTTTGAGTATGTATCCATCGGCGCCGGCTGCCAATGCAGCTTTCAGGTGCGCTTCGGTATCGGAGACTGATAGCATCAGGATTTTCACCTCCGGCGCCATTAATTTGATGTCACGGGTGGCCTCTATTCCTCCCACTTTTCGCATTTCGATGTCCATCAACACAACATCAGGTCTGGGTCGCCCAGTCTGGATACGACGAATCGCTGATTCACCGTCTGTCTCCGTCCAAACCAATTCTATCCCGTCAAACAGCTCAAATACCCTTGCCAGATTTTCCCGGATCGCCCGGCTGTCATCCACTACCGCAATTGTAACCATGCTTCGCATTAATCTTTTCTCACTATCAATATAGGGCAATTGCACCACCTGATTGAGGAAAAGCGTGCAAACGGTCAGAAAAATGGGGGAAATGCGAAATTGTCTGAACGAAGGCAAGATTCGAATATGGACCCTTCAATTTCAACCTAATTCTCAAGGGGCTATAAAGCGAAACACCCTCAACGCCATCTTTGCGTGAGATCCTACCGGTTGGTATCTGATCCGTTTGGTAAACGATCGGGGGCAGGACCCTTTCCGCTGGCTGAAAGAATAGATTCCCCGCACTTTTCTACCAAAATGGTAAGCCCTTTTCCAGGTTCTGATACCATCCGGAATTCGGCCGCCATATCTTCTGCCCGCTGCTTCATATTCTGCAGCCCGTAATGCCCGGTACCATTAGTGGTGTCGGGCAGCCCCTTTCCATTATCTGCGATCTGAAGCAAGAGCGATTGATCAAATCCGACGGATACCACCAGCTGACTTGCTTCAGCATGACGAAGGACATTCTGTGTTGCTTCCTGCAGGATCCGCAGCAGGTTCAATACTTCGTTGGGAGACAGGGTTCCTTCTTTTCGAATGTCGCGTTCCACCCGCCAGGCAATCAGGTCCAACAGGTATTGCTGAAGGTAGGCTTCTACTTTATCGGCAAACTCCTGGATAGAAAGCGCATCCTGATGAATGGCCCAGATCGTGTCCCGCAACAACCTGACAGTTTCTTCGGTAAATCCTCGGGTCTGGTCTATGCGTTCGAGGGTTTCATCAGCAGGCACCTGCTCCAGCTGAAGAGAAAGCAGATCCAGATCGGTAATAATGCGAGTGAGGTGAGCGCCTACATGGTCATGAAGATCGCGCGAAATCCGCTCCCGCTCTCCCTGTATCCTTTGCTGGAGTTGCAATTGCCGGATTTTTCGCTGGTACAGTCGACGGTTATACGCATACATGCCACCACCTACAGCTAAGAGCACCAATAACCCCATCAACAGTTGGAACCACATCGTCTGGTAAAAGGGAGGAATGACCCGAATGGGAATCCTCAGCTCCTCCGGATTCCATATTCCACTGCTATTGGCAGCTTTTATCCTTAACAGGTATGAACCAGGTGGCAAACCTGTATATGTGATCTGCCGGTTGGATGCTCGTCGGTTTACCCATGTATCGTCAAATCCATCCAGTTTGAAGGCAAAACGATTTTTTTCCGGACTACGAACATCGAGCCCGGAATACGTGATCGTCAGCGCCTGATCATCCGGAAAAAGCTGAATCTCCGGATCTGGTCCCAGAATCTTTCCGACCAGATCGGGTCTGGGGGTGTAGTTGATATCTATGCCGGTGATGGTTAGCGTAGGAAGAAAGTGATCTTCGCGCATGGAGTCGGGGTGAAAAACGGTAAAGCCCTCGGGATTTCCGAACATCATCGAGCCAGAGGAGGTCTGAAGGTGGGCCGACATAGAAAAATCATTGAAATTGAGCCCGTCTTCTTTGGTATAGGTTCTGACCTGACCACTCACCGGATCCATCCGGCAGATGCCTTTATCTGTGCTCATCCAAAGTAATCCTTGCCCGTCCCCATAGACAGCCCATACGTTGTTATTTGGCAAGCCATCCTGCTCACGGTAGTTGGTGAAGTGTTCTGTTTCGGGATGAAAGCAAAACAGACCACCACCAAATGTGCTGAACCAAAGGGCTGTATCAGTAGGCCACACATGGGTGAGCATAGCATTGGTGAGCTGGCCGAGCTGAGTTCCCAGAGGAACCATGGTCACCTCCTTGCGGGCGGGACTCACCCGATAAATACCTTTGGGATCACCAACCCATAATTCATCTTCATACCATCCCATCTGTACAACATGGATAAGCGGTAGCCAATCTGGTCGGAATACCCGCTTTTCCTTCAAATCGTAACAGAAAAGTCCTGAGCCTGTCCCACACCACAAATAATGACCATTCGACTCCAGCGCCAGTCCGCGTAATTGCATGACCCCTTCTGGCATGGGCCATTCCCTGATTTCTCTTCCTTTGTCCGCGAAATGAAACAGCCGTCCGAGTGCAGTACCTACCCAGAGATTTCCTTCAGGATCTGCCAGAAGCGCATCGATGTTATCACTGGAGAATCCGGGTGTTGTCTCTTTGGTAAAGGTGTGAACCTGCTCTACCGGCCACTCAGAAACAGGGGCGGAACCCAGCGATGGCTCTCGGGAAAAGTCAATCCGGCTCAACCCGGAAGAGGTGCCAATCCACAAGGTTTGTTCGTCCTGCATGGATATGACTTCTACGTGGGAATCGGGGAGATTGAAGGGCCCACCTTCATTTGAATTGATCCGGACCATCCGGTCATCCTCTCTGTCCATGACGTTCACTCCCTGACCTGTTCCCAGCCAGATTTGTCCCTGCCTGTCTTCCAGGATGCTCAAAACAAGGTTATGACTCAGACTTTCCCCATGTCTTGGATCGTGCAGGTACCGGGCCACGATGTCCCCGTCACGGAGCACCAAAGCCCCTTTGTTGGTACCGACCCAGATATCGCCGTTGCTGGCAGGCATGATGTCAACCACCATGGCATCCTCCAGGATCTTCCTCAGGGACCCATCCGAATGCAAGGCATACAACCCCTGGCGGGTACCAATCAATTGCTGATCAGGCAAACAACTCAAGTCCATGATGACTCCGGGAGTCTCGACCAGCAGCTCCGGCTGACCTTCTCTGACCACAAACAATGAATCCAGCCAACCGGCGAAGATGGCATGGCTTCCGGTATCTGCCTCCACCACAATGATCTCCCGTTCCTCGCCTGTGTTCAGGGAAAATGAACGAATCTCCCCTTGTTCCCAGTTCACCACCTCAAACACCTGGTAAAAAGTGGCCGCCCACAAATGGCCAAGGTGATCCCTCGTTAAGCAAGGTCTGAACCAGTTCTGGTCCGGCTGATCGGTTGTGTCAGGAAAAAACGCTTCGAAACGACCTGTGCGTGGGTCAAGGCGATTCAGGCCATTTCGGGTGGCTACCCACAGGAAGCCCGAACCATCTTCCAGAATCCCTTCGACCTGATTGTTGCTCAGGGAATGGGGATTCCCAACCTCGTGCTGATAGATCTTGAAATCATATCCATCAAATCTTGCTAAACCGTTTTGGGTCCCTATCCAGATGTATCCCAGTCGATCCTGAATGATCGACTGACCGGTGTTTTCGGGAAGGCCATCGTCTGCAGTCATGTGGAGGAACCTGCCCTGTTGCGAGTAGGCACAGGAATGTATGGCCAAAAAGACACAGAGCATGCGTAGTCGGACCTTCATCACCATCTGATCAACATCAGGAAGGTGAAATTAGCAGATTTTTTGTTGTCGGGCAGAATCAATCGGGATGAAAACGATCAGTGGCCCCTATGCTATAGCTCCTCGGGTTGACAGGAGGAAAACCCTGAATACAGGTACAAAACAATTAGCTGATAACCAGATCCATAAAGGATATCCTGGTCAGAGATGAGAAATATTCCATGAAACGTATTGTCTTAATCAGCCTGAAAAAATAGGTTTGAAAGAATTCGATACAGTGGGAGTAGGAAAATCGTCATACAACACCCTGCTTCCTCCCGAAACGGATAGCGATGTTTCACGAAATACGCCTGAGAAATGACTTCTACCACCTACGTCAACAAGTTTGTTCTCCTTTTTTTCTTTTCGTTTAGTTTCAGCTTCCTGGGGAGTGGCTGTGACAATACCCCTCCCGAGGTGGAGCCGTCCCCAACACCAGACCCAGAACCCACCCAATACGGCACCCCGTTTGACAACGTCCCTGCCGTCGGCGATGTAGCCATGTATGAGGTCAACCCCAGGGTCTTCAGCTCATCCGGCGATCTCGATGGAATCACCAAGCGGCTGGATTCCATTCATGCCCTCGGAATCAACGTGGTGTGGCTGATGCCTATCTATCAAACGGGATCAGTGAAAAGTGTAGGTTCCCCCTACGCCATTAAGGATTATCGCAACATACACAGTGATTACGGAGATCTCGACGATCTCCGCGAACTGGTGGACAAGGCACATAGCCTTGATATGGCCGTGATGATGGACTGGGTCGCCAATCACACTGCCTGGGACCATCCCTGGATCCCAAAAAACGGTTGGTACGAGACCGACGGAAACGGCAATATCATCCATCCACCGGGTACCAACTGGGAAGACGTAGCCGAATTGAATTTCGACAACCAGGACATGCGGCAGGAAATGATTGAAGCGATGAAGTACTGGGTCCTCGAAGCCAATGTGGATGGGTTTCGCTGTGATTATGCCTCCGGTGCACCGGGCGATTTTTGGACAGCTGCCATTGACACATTAAGAAGTATTCCCAACAGGGAGCTGTTGATGTTTGCCGAATCCGGTGACAAATGGCTCTTTGATTCTGATTTTGATATGATCTTCGGTTGGAATTTCTACGGCAGGCTCAAAGACATCTACAACAATGAAAATACGACTGCAGGAGGCGTTTACACAGCCAATCTTGACGAATACAGCGGTCTGGAAGACGATCAGCACGTGGTGCGCTGGATCACCAATCACGATGAGAATGCCTGGGATGCCACCCCCCAACATAACTTTCGGTCACTGGAAGGGGCTTTTGGAGCATTTACCATTACGGCCTATCTCAACGGAGTTCCGCTTATCTATAACGGTCAGGAAGTGGGAGAAGCTCAACAACTCCCTTTCTTTGAGGGCCACAACACCCAGATTAACTGGATCGCCAATGCCGACTACAAGCAGCGCTACAAACAGCTGATGCAATTCCGAAAGGAAAGCGAGGCAGTCAGACAGGGAACCCTCCAACATCATCATTCCTTTGACGTGACAGCATTTAGAAAGGTGAAAGGGAACGAGGAAGTCTATGTCATCGTAAATGTGAGGGACCGAGACATCACCTACCCGGTGCCTGCCAGCCTGCAGGGAAGCACCTGGCGTCCCGTAATGGATGGTGAAGATTTCCAGTTGGCAGACACGCTCGCGCTTCAGCCATTCCAGACAATCATTCTCAGCAAGCTATAAACAGGCTTCCTTAGGGTGTTTGAGAGAAGATCTGGATTTCTGGCAACCTGAAGTAGGATTTATTCGTGGGATAATATAGAGGTAAGCGTTCCATCTCTGGAGTTGTCCAGTGCATGTATAAATTTTTCCGCAAACGTTTACGAGTAACAGTAGAATGCAATTTTCGGCATAAAATGCTGATTCACCCTGAAATGGACCTGACAGAAATCATATATATTTCTTCATAAACAATTAATTTAGGTGGCGGAAGAAGTGGACATCTGATTCACCTTCGCCAATCACAAACCAAACCATTTTCTTAACCAAACTAAACCAAATCATGCGTAAGAACCTTTACCTGACATTCGGTCTGCTGCTCATGGCTGCTCCAGCTGCTATGGCACAGAATGCGGCCATCGATGCTTGTGTCGATGGAGACACCATTCAGATTGCTTTTGATTACTCTCTGAATTGCGAACTGCTCGGAACCGGTCTGGAAGGCAATTCAGCCATCGGGTTTCACTCTGGCGCCAACCAGTGGTCCAATGTCGTAGACTGGGATGCTGCCGGTGCCAAGTCTGCCGTCAATGATGGCAATGACGTCTTCACCGTCCGCTTCCATTACACCGAATACCACGCGGCGGCTGATACACCTGATAACTACTATTTCGTATTCAACCAGGGAGCTACCGAGCCCGGTGACCCATGGGCTGTTGAGGGCAAAGATGCCGACAACGATTCTGACGGAAACTGCGATGACTTTTTTATCGTTTACGGCGACCTGGAGGTATGTGCTGCCGCTGCATCTATCTCTGAAGCTGACCGCCGTCTCGCCAACGCCATCGCCCTGGCTCCCAACCCTGTGACCGGTGAGTCTGTCATGATGACTCTTGACATTCCATCTTCTCAGGCCTATGACGTGACTGTGGTCAACATCACTGGACAGGTAGTGCTTGAAGAGAGAAATACCCGTGGCAACCAATTTGTCATCAACCGTGGCAATATGAAAGCCGGATACTACTTCGTTACTGTCCGCACCGACGAAGGTGCCCGTGCCACCAAACACCTGGTCATCCAGTAAAAGGGAAGTCATGCTGCAAAGAGCAGCATAGCTTCATGCAACAAATTCCTAACACCCGGCAGCCAGGCTGTCGGGTGTTCTTATGTTTACATCATTAAGTATGGTACTTTCCTATGATCCATCTCCTCAACGCTGTTTCCTCCTACGAATTCATCCCTGGTTTTCATGGAAAAATGATCCACACCGAGCGCATGACCCTGGCCTTTTGGGAGATTGAAGCCGGAGCCAATCTACCCGAGCATTCCCACCCACATGAGCAGGTGGCCAATGTGCTGGAAGGCCGGTTTGAACTGACCATCCATGGCGAAACACACGTGCTCGAACCAGGAATGGTCGCTGTGATCCCGTCAGATGCGGTTCATTCAGGCAGGGCAATTACCAGCTGTCGGATCCTGGATGTGTTTCAGCCGGTGAGAGAAGATTACCGGTGAACTGATTCGGATATGAACCGGCCTACCTTATTTGAAACCGAAATCTTAGCTCACCATCAGGTCTCAGGGTGATGGAAGGAATCGTTCCTATCGGTTCCGCATCCAGTCGCTGAAAGGTGTATCGCTGCATCATTGTCGCCAGCGCAATCTGCATCTCTACAACAGCAAATTGATGGCCGATACACAGCCTCGGCCCACCGCCGAAAGGCAGGTATTGATGCGGCTGAAAGGCTTTCTTTTTCTCAGGTGCCATGCGCTCAGGGCGAAATGAATCCGGGTCTTCCCACAAGTTGGGGTTCCGATGAATCCCATAAATGAAGATGGCCATGTTGTCTCCTTTTTTCAAAGCCAGGTCGTCGACCTGATCGTCCTGCAAGGCTTCCCGACCAATGATCCAGGCAGGAGGATATAGCCGGAGGGATTCGTCGATAACCTGACGGGTAAACCTGAGCTTACCCAAATCATCGAAGCTCACCTCCCGCCGTGCGAGGACTGAATCGACCTCATCCCGCAGTTGTTCGGCTGCATCAGGATGTTGATCAAGCAGCAACATGGTCCAGCTGAGTCCATTGGCGGAGGTTTCATGGCCGGCCAGAAACAGAGCCATCAGTTCTTGCAACACTTCTTCCCGCTTGAGTGGCTCACCGGTATCCGCATCCCGCGAGGTGAGCAACATATCCAGCAAATCCTGATTGCCAATACCCTCTTCCTGGCGCTGATCAATGATTCCGTAGATCAGCTCATCCAATTGCCTGCGCCGGGCCCAGTAATCGTCCAGTTTGCCAGTGACTTTGTTCCAGAGTACCCGAAACGGATCCCGTATTTTCATCACCATAAGTTCCAGGAGAATGGTCACACATTCATCTACCATGGCAATGTCTTCCTCGCTGATCCCTTTGCTGAACATGGCTCTGGAAATCACCTTCAGAGCCAGATGGGTCATGAGGTGGTGAACCTCCACCTCGTCCTGCTCTGCCAGCCCATTGAGCACCTTGTCGGTCTCCTCGACCATGATCCTGGACAGATTCACGATCTGGGTTTTGTGAAAGGCAGGCTGCACAAATCGCCGCTGACGCAGCCAGTAATCCCCTTCACTGGTGAGAATACCATTGCCAATCACATCCCCGACAATGTGACTGGGCCGATCCTTGTAGTAATTGCGATGGTTTTTTTGGAGCACATGGCTGACATATTTCGGACCGGTCGCTACATACACATCGCGGGTGACCAATTTGACCCGAAACAAATCACCATATCGCTGCTGGTAGGCTGAATAGGCATTCAGCATGTGGGAAATAATGGCCTTCTGACTGGCGAAATATTCGCTCATCGGGACTTTGGGGGGAAATGCGCTCATGCAGCAAAATTATGGAAAAGTTGGGAGTTCGAGGTTTACGCAAAGGAATCAAGATTATCTCACCTCTCACCTCTCACAACTCTCAACTCACAACTCATCCGGTCACCCCCTTACGTCCCCCTCTCCAACACAGATGGCCTCCGCTGCAGGGGGATTGGCGCTAGAGCACTCTGATCTCACCTCTCACAACTCATCTCCCCCAACTCAAAACTCACAACCC
>CAZLKP010000059.1:6288-15845 GCA_964560095.1 uncultured Bacteroidia bacterium | reverse complement strand
AGCGCGGTTTGAAGCGCAGATTCGAGACCATTTGGAGGTTCACTGGGTGATCAACAAACTGGGAGCAGATTACAAAACCAGCTACCTGGAAACTGAGTCTTTACTCGGATCCGTCAAGGCTACCCGTACCTTTGGGCAACTACCGGAAGATGAAGCTCACCGTAAGTGCTCGGTAACAGGGGAAAGGGATGCACTGGTGTTTCCAAAAACTGATACGCGTAGGCCTTCTTTTTCCATAAAACAAGGCTGGGCCAAAGCCAAAGGCGATGAAATTCAAATGGCTGAAGGGGAAGGCCTGTCCGCTATTGCCTTCACCAAACGATTTTATGAAAAAGGCGGAGACTTCCCTTCTACAGCCGATGTCGCTTTGATGGATTGGATGAACCAGGTCAAAGAACATTCACTCAATGAGTTGAAGGAATTATCCCTAGTTTTTGGGCGGGAAGATAGAATTGATGGGCAGTTGCTATTTGAAGAAAACCTATCTGAAAGATACCTGATTCGACAGGGGTATGAATCAAAAGCGAGAAATTCAGATTTCATTCGGGAATCACTCAGTAGGATAAAGCGAGCTTTGCCTGGTCATGTGAAACAAAGTCCCTACTATGCGCTCATTGCCTTTGACGGAGATAAGATGGGCAGCTGGTGGAGTGGAGATAAGCCCAATCCGCCTGACTTAAAAGAATTCCAGCGTAAGCTAACGGAGCTGCTGAGTAAGTACGCCACATGGGCTTCTGATTACCTTGATCGAAACGGCGGAAAAACCGTCTATGCCGGTGGTGATGACTTTTTGGGCTTCATCAACTTGCAGCATCTATTCCCCGTGCTCAAGACGCTACGGGAGGAGTTCAAGAAGCAAGTCAGTGATCAAACCGGGGTAGTCAACGAAGAACTCACCTTCTCGGCCGGGGTCGCCATCGCTCACTACAAAACCCCGCTCAATGTTGTGCTGGATACCGCGCGGATGATGGAGCATGAGGCCAAGGACGCCGGTAGAAATCGATTGGGGATCAAGGTGCTCAAGCATAGTGGGGAGGCAGAGACGGCCGTGTTAACCTGGGAAGAGCTCCCTAAGCTCAAACTGGTAGTAGATCACTTACAGCAATATGTTTCGGACAAGTTTGTGGGGGACTTGGCAAGGGAGATCATGCAGATAAGCGGGATTGCTTATTTAGGGCAAGGAGGAGCCAATACCTTACGACAGGAGGCATGGGACGCTGAGATCACGCGGTTGATCAAAAAGAGGAAGACAGAGCCAACCTACGATCCTTTTTTGCTTACCTCAACGATCATAGAATTATTTGGTGCTGATCCTCGGTATGAGCAACCTCGCTTACTCATCGACCTGCTGAGTATCGCCATATTCATTGAGCGGACGATCTATAACCCTCACCTCTTAACCCAAGCTAAGCCATGATGATTCGCGTGAAACCATTTGATACCTTGTTTTTCCGGGATGGGAAGCCCTTTTCCATGGGGGATGAGGTATGGGCTAGCGGTTTGTTTCCGCCTCCTCCCTCTGTGATATATGGAGCCTTAAGGACAGCATATTTTGCAGAACACCCCGAAGAAATCACTAAGGCCAACGAGGAAAATGATCCTACCCAAAACCTAGTGATCAAGATGCTCTCAGTTGCAATTGGCGACACGATGTACTTTCCCGTAGGCCAGGATTTGTTGGTCAAAAAAGACACTCAGCAGAGGGAACAATATCTGAGTTATCCCGCGCCTACGACGATTAACTCCTCAAGTCCATTCCATGGAAAGCAGGTTCAACAGTCATATCTTTTGACTCCTGGCACCACGGCCTTTCTTGAGTCTCCTCAAAGTGGGAGCCTCATTGCCGCGGATGATTTAGCGGATTACCTCACACCTGACAGTCAGCAGGGGCTGGATCTTTTCAACCTGAAGCAGCCTTCTGAATACCTGAGCGCGGATCCCAAAACGGGTATCGGACGCAGTGCAAAAACGGGGAGTGCCGAAGAAGGGCTGCTCTATCGCGTGGAGATGCTTCGCATGGCCACTAAGAAACAGACTGACATCTCTCTGATCGTTGAGTTTGAGGGACTGGATATTCCCTCCGGGGGAATGCTAAAGCTGGGGGGAGAAGGAAAAGCGGCCACCTACAAACAAGTAGAAGCGAGCACCCTGGACTATGAACTTCCTGATGCCAAACTAACAGGTCAACTCTTCAAGCTCTATCTGGCTACTCCAGCCATTTTTGGGCAAGGCTGGCTACCGGGTGGAATAGATCCTAATACCCTGGAGGGCAAGATCAACGGGGTTTCCCTTCGGTTAATTGGGGCAAGCCTCGATAAGCCAGCCTATCGAGGTGGCTTCAATATCAAAGCTCGGCGATTCAAGCCCATGAAACGATCTGTAAACGCTGGAGCGGTTTACTTCTGTGAGTTGATAGAGGACGCAACCCCTACCCAAGCCAAAGACGCCATACATGGTAAATCCATTTCTGATGAAAAGCGTGCAGAGGGCTACGGGGTAGCTTTCCTGGGCACCCTACCCAACCAATAAATGACCTTCGATGAAACGGATTATCACTACCGTCGGTACATCCATTTTTACCAATCACTTTGATGGCCTGAATGCTGAGAACTTGAAAAAAGCTCACGATGGACTAAAGGATGGATATCCTGCTGGAAGGTGGGAGGAAAAAGCCGTACAGAAAAAGTGCGAAAAGCTTAACGCAGAAGTCAAAAAATTCTGGAACTCCGACCAAGCCTCCGCCGAAATCTCCTCCTTGCTCAAGATTGCAGATACCTACAAAGGGGAGGAGTTGGAAGTGTATCTCATCGCCACCGATACGGTGCTTTCGCGGCTGGCGGCGGAGTTGGTGAAAGAGTGGTTTGGGGAGAAGATGGTTATCAATTTCAACCCAAAAGAGCACGTCATACCTGGGTTATCCATCGAGCAAGCAGGAACCTTTATTGAGCGGGGAATTCAGGGACTGGTACAAACCATCCTGAATATCAAAGGAGAAGACGAAAGCTCAATGCTGCTGAATATATCCGGTGGCTATAAGGGGCTTATCCCGGTCATGACGATTGTAGGGCAACTGTACGACATGAATATCTGCTATACCTATGAGGATAGTGAGGAGTTAATTGAGATTCCTCGGATGCCGCTGAATTTTGATTGGGAGATTATTGAGCAGTATTCTACTGCACTTCTGCGCCCCCAAAGAATGACACCGCAGGATGGGGAAGCCTTGACGGCGCTTCACTTAGCCACAGCCCAAAATGAAGGTTTTACTCTTACCTTATTGGGTAAGCTGATCGCCCAATACCTGGATCGTAATCCTCCTCATTTTGGGACTCAATTCGGATACTTTATTGAGTACAAATTGAAAGAATATTTTGATGAGCAACTGGGCTGCCAGCAAGTGCTTCATGGGTACAAACCTGGTAAACAAGATAACACAGCTCCACAAGGAGACGTTGACCTGGCTTTGCTAGATGGCTCCGGTGGCTTTACTGCGATCGAGATAAAGCCTTTTGAATTGCTATCGAACTTAGAAGTATTGGAGAGATTCACGAAGAAGCTCACAGATCGCGCGATCTCTCTTGGTGCACAGCAAAAGTTAGCTCCCCGTGAGCTTTGGCTGTTCACCTATAGGTTTCAGGAGGAAAGAGGGAAGAAACTAGTGCCAATTCTCGATGCAGATCAAACGGCTGCTTTGACCCAAATAGCGATCCAAATGCGACTTGCCATTCCAGCGGTCAGTTTTGTTTGTAAACACGTGCTTGTAACCCGCAATAAGGTCACTCATGGAGATCGAATTCCCTACAAAAAATTCATGGAAGGCTCGATCAAGGAGGAGCAGATTGCAACCATATTTTCTACAAAATAAGCACACCCTTATGCAACATCTATTCCTCAACGAGATCATCCAAATTCTTTCCGAAGCCCGCGCCCGTGCGGGGTGGACAGTCAACTTTATTGTGGTGGAAGCCTACTGGAAAGTTGGGAGGAGAATCCTAGAGGAGGAGCAAGATGGTAAGCATCGAGCGGAATACGGTTCCAGTCTTCTACAGTATCTGTCCAAAGAGTTGACTCAGCGGATGGGCAAAGGGTTTGACCCCTCGAACCTGTCCCACATGCGGAAGTTTTACCGGCTCTTTCCAAATTTTGACGCACTGCGTCAAGAATTATCCTGGACCCACTACCGATCCCTTCTGCGCGTCGAAAGTCCGCAGGCCCGAGCCTTCTACCTCAAAGAGGCCATCGAAAATGGTTGGGGTACTCGCGCCCTTGATCGGCAGATCAATAGCCTCTATTACGAACGGCTGCTCTCTTCCCGCTCAGAAGAGCCTGTCAAGGAAGAAATGACAGACAAGACCGCGTCGCTCCGCCCGGAAGATGTACTCAAAGATCCCTATGTGCTTGAATTCCTGCAACTACAGGATCGCCCGCATTTCCGGGAAGCGGAATTGGAAACGGCGCTCATTGATCAATTGCAGCAATTCCTGCTGGAACTGGGCAAGGGCTTTGCCTTCGTGGCCCGACAGCAGCGCATTTCTACCGAGACCAAAGACTTTTATGTGGATCTGGTCTTCTATAATTATCGTCTCAAATGCTTTGTGCTGATCGACCTGAAGGTGAAGGAACTGGGCCATGAAGACATCGGACAGATGGACATGTACGTGCGTCTGTATGAAGACAAATACAAAGCCCCTGATGACAATCCGACCATTGGTCTGATCCTCTGTACCTATAAGGATCAGACCATCGCTAAATATTCGGTGCTGAATGAAAGTCAGCAGCTCTTTGCCTCCCGTTATCAGCTTTATCTTCCCACGGAAGAGGAGCTAAAGGCAGAACTGGAGCGCGAGAAAGAACTTCTTGAACAATCAACCAAATCATAACATGTACAAAATAGCTAAACCCCTATTCCTTTTCTGTGAAAGCCCCCTGCATGCAGGTAGTGGCAGCGACCTCGGCGTAGTCGATCTTCCCATCCAGCGAGAGCGGCATACCTCCTTCCCCAAAATCGAAAGCTCCAGCCTGAAAGGGGCGTTGAGGGAGCGGTTTGAAGGGGTATTGGGCAGTAATGACAAATCTCTTCAGGCAGTTTTTGGGCCTGATAGTGGAGGCAATGACTGGGAAACGTATGCCTCATCTATCGGCTTTACGGATGCCCGTCTTTTGTTATTTCCAGTAAAAAGTATGCGTGGTGTCTTTGCCTGGATTACCTGCCCTCGGGTATTGGGAACCTTTATCGAGGATATGAAGACCTGCGGGATCGAGCTCCCGTTTGCTAAGCCTTTGGCTCCCTCGATGAATCCAAACACCAGCCTCCGTATCAAGGCAAGAAGTGATGCCATCGTTTTGGAAGCCTACAAGTTTGAGCCAAAGACAGATGATGCGAACATGCAGGAACTTGGCAATTGGTTAATGGGTCAGGTCTTCAAAGGCACTGATGACTACTGGAAGAAGAAGGCTGCTCAGGACGTAGTCGTTCTATCAGACGACGACTTCTCCGATTTTGTCAACCTCTCTACCGAAGTCATCACCCGTACACAGATTGATAACAAAACCGGAACGGTTAAAGATGGAGCCCTTTTCACCGAAGAATATCTTCCCGCTGAGAGCCTGATGTACTCGCTGGTATTAGCTGCGCCCGTATTCGCAGGGACAAAAAAAGTCAAGATTGCTGATGTAAATGGCTCACGTGAGCCACAAGCCGTGATGGATTTCTTCATGGATATCCTCTCCGGAGACGGGATCAATAACCGATTTCAACTTGGCGCCAACGCGACGCTCGGCAAAGGTCTCATCCGTACTAAAACCCTCTAATTCTACCAACATGACCAAAACAAGAACGCTGGAGCAGCATCGGGCAGAGGCAGCCTACAAAGCTGCAAGTGACGCAGGCAAGAGTAACAATGGCAAGGAATATAAGAGCTTTGCCAAAAAGCTTCCTATGCTGATCAAGAACAATGGATTAGGAGCGGCTTTGGCTTTTGCAGAGCACAAGAAGCTATGTTACAAGGATATTTCCGACTGGCTCAAAGACAAAGAATGCCCGATTGATTTCGACCAACATAGCCTGAGTCAATGGCTTCCAACCATCGACTCACAAGAATATCGGGCTGTCACGATGGAGGTTATGGCCTACCTGAACTGGCTGCGTCGTTTTGTGGACACCTTAATTGATTAATCATGGTACGACTGAAAGGAATACTGAAGCACAGGCTCAATAAGAAGACGGGCATTTGGAGCGGAGATATAAAAGAGGATAGAGAGGGTGGCAATAGGTACAACAGCGGACTTAAAGAATTTGAGCTAAAAGAGGAATGGCGTGGTCAGCCTTGTGAGTTTGAATTGAATGAAACGTTCAAGATCATCGCTATTTGGGTCGATGGCAAACCCGTTCCCAAAAATGAAGGAATTGCCAAGCAAAAAAAGGAAGGAGAGAAAGCAAAAGCCGAGAGGATCAAACAAAGGGAAGAAGAACAGCAACGGCAGGAAGCACTCGAGCGAGCTCAGCAAGGTGGTGTGTATCATCCCGCGCTTGCTCCGTTCCTTCCCAAAGATGTTACCGTCGAAATGGAATCGCTTCCCAACGGGCCCGACAATTACTCCCTGAAGCTTAATCAAACAGCAAACTGGGAAGGAGAAAAAGCAATTTTATTCAGAGCTACCCGCGACTCGAACAACAAGCATCAGTATGTTCCCGCAGCAAACTATGGCTTTCCTGAAGAGATATGGAATGAGCTACAAACTAAACTGACTTCACAGGCTACTGCTATCAGTGCGGCATTTGAGCAGTTCTCCTTGGAGCAAGACGCAGGTGCTCGCTTGGCTATCGGCCTTGGAACAGCTACAGTTTTTGAAACTGGAATCTTACTCCATCCCGTGTATGGCTTTCCTTATTTGCCTGCCACTAGCCAGAAAGGAATCACGCGCTCATGGATCATTGATTGCTGCTTTGAAGGGGAAGAAGAAAGGGCCCTCATGAATCCCTCATTTATACTAATGTTCGGTTCCACTGACCAAAGAGGCTCCCTCATCTTCTTCGATGCCTTCCCCACCCATGCCCCAACCATCAAGGAAGACATCATGAATCCGCACTACCCGAAATATTATACCGGAGAAGAGCCCCCAGCTGATTATCAAAGCCCCGTTCCTATTCCCTTCCTCACCGTCGAAAACACCACCTTCCAGTTTCTGCTTGGCCTCAAGCCGTTAAAGGGCTTGGAAGACGCAAAAGTTTCCGGCCCCATTGCAACACATCTTGGGGCCAATGATGGAGAGTTATCCCTTTTACAAGCAGGAAAACAATGGCTCCTCAAAGCATTAACAGAACACGGTATCGGCGCTAAAACCTCCCTCGGATACGGATTTTTTTCAGCCCCATGACCATCATCTCTCTCGTCTCAGACCAGCCCATGCCGAATCTGCTCTTTATCCGGCAGATGCCGGAAGCAGATCGCTATGTGTTTCTCACCACTGAGCGCATGGAGGCTGAAGGGAAAACCGACAACCTCGTTCGGGTCTGTGGTATTCCCGCTGAAAAGGTCGACTATATTTATACCGACCACGAACATCTGCCGGAGATCCTGGCGGCGTGGAAAGAACTGGAAGATGAGCCAGATGACGAATATCACATCAACCTCACCGGCGGAACGAAAATGATGGCTCTGGGAACCTATGCCACTTTTACCCAATCCCTCCCGCAGGACCGTGTGAACGTCTATTACCTACCCCTGAATGCCGGAGTCATCCATCAGACTTATCCGGTCATGCGGGAAATCCCGCTGAAGGCAGATGTGGAAATAGAGGAGTACCTTGATGCACATGGTGTCAAGCTCATCAGCCATGAACCCTGGAGGCCCTGGGAAAAGGAGGCCCGGCAAGTGTTCAGGCATGTGAGCCGCCAGCATACCAATTACCGCATCCAAAACCTGCTGCTCGAATCCAGGACCAATCGTGAAGACCTTGGAATTGAGTCCCTGTCTGCAGAAGAGCGCAGCTTTTACAGTGGGAAATGGCTGGAGGTGTGGCTTGCCAGTCAGGTGAGAGATTTGCTGGGTGTGCCCCAGCACCGGATTATCGTGGGAGCCCAGATCAACAAAAGCGGCGCGGATGTTCACATGGCCAATGAATACGATCTGCTGTTTATCCGAGACAATCGGCTCTATCTGGGCGAATGCAAATACTTCAGCTCACGCAGGGAAAAGAAAATGCGGGATATCTCCAAAGAGTTGTTTAAAATGGGTGGCGCCAATAACCTCACCGGCCTCAATGCGCGGCCATTTCTGGCGATTTTCGGCGGGTTTTCTTCCCTGGCAACTCCCCTGGAAGAGCAATGTCGGATTCTCCGGCTTCGTCCTCCAGCCCTTATGAATACATTGGTCGACGAAAAAGCCCTCACGCAATATTTACTGAGCCTGTAAGCCAACCCTATGCCTGCTTTATTTCTTCTATTCTCCCATACACTCACCGAAGACCAGCAAAAAGATGCAAAAGCCAGCCTCGGCGTGACCCAATTCCATCACCTCCCGGAAGACCTCCAGCAAATCTGGTCCCAGGTCACTCTATATATCAAAAACGTGGCAGACCACGCGATACCAATCTGGGACTGGTTGGTGAAAGAGGCCAAACAGGGAGATTATGTACTCATCCAGGGGGACTTCGGGATGACGTATGCAACAGTCAATTATGCACTGACCCTGGGGTTGAATCCCGTGTACTCCACGACGATCCGAAGATCGAAAGAGGAGACCAACGAGGCCGGGAAGGTCACCAAAACCCTGGTTTTTCAGCATGTACGATACCGCTCATACTCCCCTTCTACTCCCCCTCAAAAAGACCCCTGAGCGATGCATAACCTGGCCCATACAGACCGCTCCTACCTGCCTTGTCGCAAAGCAGAAACAAGTGTATATTGTTATGATCATATTTTGTTCATTGACATTCGCGGGGGGGTCCCATTTCCTATGTTGGAGGACCCAATGTCAAAAACCGGGCCATATCTTTTTGGAATATTCCGCGCAATATTCTCACTATCAGCAAATTACACCAAAGGTGATGTCAGAGACCCAGTTCCACTATAACAAAGAAAGATCGTAGAGGCGGATTGCAATCCGCCTCTACGGATGAGAGATTCATTCCTCTACCAAAAAGATGCTCACATAGCCGGCCTTTCGGAGCGCGCGAGGCCGGGCCTTTTTTGGGATAAGAAAGGGCCCGAATGGATCTATCAAAATGAAAGTCCGTCGGGATTGAAGGGAATCCTGATGCGGGTTTGTTTCCCGCTCGGTTTTTCTCTGTTCGGTCACCCCCTTACGTCCCCCTCGCCATCACGCAGCCCCAACGCTGCAGGGGGATAGGCGCCTGTGCGCTCGTCTCGCCTCTCGCCTCTCGATATCTCGCTTCTCGCTTCTCGCTTCTCCAGGTCCTCGAGCGGAGTCGAGAGGGACAATGAACTCCCCCCCTTACGTCCCCCTCGCCGTCACCCAAACCCAACGCTGCAGGGGGATAGGTGCCTGTGCGCTCGTCTCGCCTCTCGCCTCTCGATATCTCGCTTCTCGCTTCTC
>CAZLKP010000059.1:4331-6188 GCA_964560095.1 uncultured Bacteroidia bacterium | reverse complement strand
GTGCCTGTGCGCTCGTCTCGCCTCTCGCCTCTCGATATCTCGCTTCTCGCTTCTCGCTTCTCCAGGTCCTCGAGCGGAGTCGAGAGGGACAATGAACTCCCCCCCTTACGTCCCCCTCGCCGTCACCCAAACCCAACGCTGCAGGGGGATAGGTGCCTGTGCGCTCGTCTCGCCTCTCGCCTCTCGATATCTCGCTTCTCGCTTCTCACTTCTCGACTCCCTTTCATCATCTTCCTGACAAAAAGCGCCTATGCACAACCAGAAAAGTCAGTGCCAAAGGCCTGACAAAGTGATATGTTTCTGGATAGGAGCATCTGCTCCTCCATCTATCACTGATTGAACAACAGGTCATGACCCCATATTTTGATTTTCAGCTCAATGAACAGCAGCAGGCTGTCTTCGACCGATTCCAGCAGTTTGCAGACCAGGTAAGCGAGGAACAGGTATTTATCCTTCGTGGATATGCCGGTACCGGGAAAACCACCATGATCAAGGGCATCAGCCGTTTTCTGGATGACATGGGTGCCACCCTTACCCTGCTGGCCTCTACGGGCAAAGCCGCACGCATCATCAGCCGGGTGTCTGGTCTGGAAGCCTCCACCGTTCACAGCCTCGTGTACAAATACTCAGGGCTCAACCAAAACATTGATGAAGCTGAAAAATCCCGACAAACCTTCGGTCAGGATGCCGGGCAATTGATCAAACTCACATTTGTGCCCAGGGTCCTGAATGAAGATTGGCTGGAACATCCCGGCAAGCCCCGCTTTTACCTGATAGATGAGGCCTCGATGATCGGAGCTGAAAAACAGGGAGCCAATTCCTTTGCTGATTTTGGCTCTTACTCTCTGCTAGGATCTTTGCTGAATTATGATCCAAAGGGAAAATTCGTATTCGTGGGAGATCCCCTTCAACTTCCCCCTGTGGGTTCTGATCTGTCTCCTGCCCTGGAAGCATCTGTATTCCGACGGGTAGGCATGGAGGCTGTTCAACTGGAACTGACCCACATCATGCGCCAGGCCCTCGACAATGGGATCCTACAGGCATCATTGGCGCTCAGGAAAAGTATTCTCCAGTTTCGCCAGCCTGGGCCCAAGTGGCCAAAACTGCAGCTCAAGCCCTTCGCTCGAAACGACATTGATCTCCACCTGAACCAGCCTGAATTGCTCAATCAATACATTCAGAGCTACGAATCCGATGGCCCCCTGCAGTCGACCATGATATGTGGGTCGAATGCGCTGCGGCAGGAACTGAATCGAAATATTCGCAAAAGCCTGGGAAAATCCACCGGCCCGGAAGTTGGCGACCTATTGCTGGTGACACAGAATAACTACCTCGCCCCGGTGAAAAACGGAGATTTGGTGCAAATTCTGAATCTAGGGGACCGCCTCACCTATCCCGGTATCCGCTTCTTACAGGCTCAACTCTGCCTGATAGATTTGCCTGACGAACCGTTCGAAGCCCTCCTGACCGAAAGCCTGCTCGACAGCAAGTATGTGAACCTGACCCAGGAGCAGCAACAGCAGCTGATCATCCGATTCAATATGCGTATGAGAGACCGGGGAATCAGACAAAAAGATCCCGCTTATCTGGAAGAAATGAGGCAGGACCCATACCTCAATTCTGTCAGGGCCGTGTATGGCTATGCCATGACCTGCCACAAAGCGCAGGGAGGGGAGTGGCCGGAGGTGTATTTGTACATGAACAATTCCACTGCGGGATATCCAAAACCCTATGTGTACAGGTGGTGGTACACAGCAATCACGCGCGCCAGCAACAGGCTGCATGTAGCAGACGACTGGTATATCAGGTGATGACCTTCAAGCCCACATTAACCTCTTTGACATGATGACGCACTGG
>CAZLKP010000059.1:2885-4321 GCA_964560095.1 uncultured Bacteroidia bacterium | reverse complement strand
TGGCAACATTACAGACTACTCAAAAAGGCCCGGGAAGCAGTTGACGAACAGGCCTTTTTTCACCAATGGCGCCTCCTGGAGCAGATACCAGAAGCAGCTCAGGACGCGGTTCTGGGCAATGTGATGCTCCTGGAGGCGATCAGGATGAAAGGTCACTTTGATCCGCAGGATGAGCACTATGCCAACAAGATCGTCTACCTTCTGGAAAGCCTTCGAACCCATTTCACTTTGGCCCCCTCCGACTGCAAATGGTATGTGGCCGGCCTGCGAATGGCACTGAGGGTTCGAGAATTCTATCCTGATTTTTTGTCCTTTATTGATTGGTGGGGATTAGAGCATCTCCAGCCCGAGGATTTTCAACCTTATACCCCCGAAGGTGGCAGACCCATCATGCCGTTAGCCGAACGTACTTACCTGGCTGTAGGAAAAGCACTATTAGAACAAGACCCGAAAGACCCTCAAAAGATCCAATCGTTTCTCTCCAAGCTGCAGAATGTCAGCCAACAACACCCACAGTTTCTCTGGCTCAACTACATAGAAAGTAAAATTCTGCTGTCATTGGGACAAACAGAAGAGGCCTTGCCCAAACTTCGATTATTCCTGGCGGACAAACCCCGCGAATGGTGGGCCTGGTCCGCCCTGGCATTTTGTGCCGGCAAACTGAACGACCTCAAGGCTGAAACCGCTTGTTATTGCCGGTCAATATCATTTCAAAAAGATGAAGCCTTTCTGGTTAAGGTCAGAGAAAAACTGGCGATGGCCCTGCATCGCCAGCAAAAGACCGCGGAAGCCTGTCAAGAAGCCTTCCTGGCCACATCAACCAGAATGAAGCTATGGGGCAACATTCCTCCATCGCTACAGCAACTCCGGGAGTCGCTGGACTGTCCGCCTGATATCGGACAGCACTCGAATCAAAGTCTGTACAAAACCATGCAACCCGTTGCTATGGCATTCGCTGTGAAACACTTTCCTGTTCTTGATGGGGTCTTCCATCATGTTGTATCAGGAAAATTACCTGGTGAAAAACGCCTTCTGATTCAGAGCGGAAAGGAAACGATTCGAACCTATCCGACATGGCTCGCTCCAATGCCTATTTCACCAGGAGATTATGTGCGATTAACACAGCATCCTGCACATCCCAATAAAATATGTCTGGTCAGTCCCATGCCTGACCGCCCTACCCTTCCCTTTGTCAAGACGGTCACGGCTCCTCTCAAGATTCATCCAAAGGGGTTCGGCTTTGTGCAGGATATTTTTGTTCCCCCACCACTTATCCCCAAAGACTTAACAAATCGCCCTGAGGTCGTCACCGTCACTGCAGCCTGGACCTGGAATAAAAAGAAAGAGGAATGGGGATGGAAATCCTTATCCCTTTCTCCTGGATCAGGATAATCATTTTTACATATTGATTTTCAATTTTTGACCACCAATCAATC
>CAZLKP010000059.1:0-2875 GCA_964560095.1 uncultured Bacteroidia bacterium | reverse complement strand
ATTGACAGACTTAACGACTAATCATCAGACCATGAATCTTGTCATTCAAAAAAGAGGGATGACTCTCGGCGTAAGGGACGGATCGTATGAGGTCCGGCATCGGGAAGGGAATCATTCGATTCCTCCCTCTCAAGTTCGCTCTATTGTGATGCAACCCGGAACCAAAATCACCCATGAGGCGGTGATGGTGGCCCTTCATGAAGAAACCGAAGTGCTGTTTATGGATGGAAAGGGATTTCCGATTGGAAGGGTATGGAGTCCGCGGTTTGGGTCGATTGCAACAATCAGAAAGCACCAGGTGCTCCTGTCGAGGAGCAAAGAGGGGTTGAAATGGGTCAAAACAACCATTAACAGAAAGGTAGATAATCATCTGGCCATTTTGTCTATGCTCCCGGAATGGGACTACCTACATCAGCAGGAGCTCGAACAGGAGCAGGCAAGAATCGAAAAGTTGCGCGAGAAGATTACTGCCGTAGAAGGGGAGCAGATCCAGGACGTAGCCGGCCACCTGAGGAACCTTGAAGGAAGAGCCGGAAAAATATATTGGCAGGCCGTGAGCAGAGCCCTACCCGATGCCTATCGTTTTCCTAAAAGATCCCAACATCCAGCGAAAGACATGTTCAATGCCATGATCAACTATGCATACGGCATGCTGTATGGCCTGGTAGAAGGGGCGCTCATTCAGGCTGGCATTGATCCCTACCTTGGGTTGTTTCATCGAGATGAATACAATCGTCCTTCGATGGCATTTGATTTTATTGAACCCTACCGCGTCTGGGCCGACTATGTCGTGATCCGGCTATGTATGGAGCAATTGATTTTCATCGAGTTTTTTGATCTCCAGGGGGAAGAAGTCCGACTCAACAAACAGGGAAAGCAAATCCTGATTCCAACCATGAATGAATATCTCGCTGAGGTCATTTCTCTCGGTGGGGTTAGCCGAAGCCGAAGAGAGCATATTCATAGGGAGGCCAGGGCCTTTGCCGCCATGCTGAAGTCGCCGTTTTCTCCATCCGAAGAATTCCTTTCCGATTCCCCGAAATCATAGAGTCCGATTCCATCTAATGTCTGTAGTTATGTCTCTCTTTTTTGCCAACCACTTTCATGAGCCGCTGTCGCCTACCGATCTCCCGACCCTCACACAGATGATCCGGGATCCACTTCATGAATTGGCAGACAGAACCAGTTCTTTGAGATCGGTGAGAAGCCTTGACGATCTTGCCTTCCAAAAAGCCAAGGCCAGACTACCCTTCTACATTGGAGCTAGCTTTCGGGATCATCTCCGAAAGACAACCCATTTCGAGTCAATCCACTGGTTTACCCTGGATCTAGATGGTATTATCTCAGAGCAACAATCCGAATCTTCCATCAAGCAAACCCTGAAACAGGATCCAAGAATAGCGCTGGCCTACCTCTCGCCAAGTGGTAGTGGGATCAAAGTGCTTTTTCAGCTATCTGCTCCAGTGACTCATACCAAAGCTTTTTCCGAAGGATACCAGCGCTTTGGCAGGCAATGGGCCGCTGACCATGGCTGGTCAGGGTTTATTGACCTGAAAACCCATGACGTGACAAGGGTCAGTTTTCTCTGTCACGATCCGAATCCGGTTTACACCCCAACACCAGAACCTGTTGACGCCAGTTCTTTTCAGGTCATGTTACTTCCCTGGGAAGAAGAACAGACCACACCGCGGACGCCTGCTTTACCAGAATCTGAGCCAACACAAGATCCGCAGGAGAAATCCAAAAAGGACATGACAGATGAAGTATTTCAGGAAATCAGAAAAAAACTGGGACCAGAACATCGCCCCCCTAAAAGCACCAATACGGGGCCATACGTTCCAGAGGAATTGCGATCCATGGCGACAGTGATTCGCAGCGCAGCAGCAGAAGCAGGACTCCAGGTTGAGTTTGAGGATATCCAATATGGGCTTAGGGTGAAAGTCCATATCGACCATCACTGGGCTCAGCTCAATTTATTCTACGGCAAGCAAGGCTTCTCAATCGTACCAACCCCCAAAAAGGGGTCAAACGGTGAATTGGCCGCACTGCTGTATGAACTTGTGAATCTGGTCATTCATCAACAACCAGATCTGGAGGTATTCAGAAGGAAAATCATCGAAAGCGGTCTCAACCTCAATTGATCCACAATATGAACACCCATGGCGAAAAATGGCAACGTATCCGGAAAGCCGGAATGAGCAAGGTATACTTCGAGCGGGTTCGTCGCCTTCAGAACGCCGATGGAGAGCCTGGTGCCCGCTGGCAGGAATTAATCGAATTCCTGAATCAAAACACCCATTTATCCCCCACCGATATGCTGTGCCTGATTTCCTACGACATTGAAAATAATAAGGTCCGTCGAGTGATCGCCAAATACCTGATCCGAAAAGGCTGCATTCGGGTACAAAAAAGCGTTTATCTAGCAAAAGTCGACCAGAGAATTTACCGAGAGATTGTTTCCACTCTGAAAGAGATTCAGGAGATGTATGAAAACGATGATAGCATATTCGTCATGCCCATTGGAGAGGAGCAGCTTCATCGACTCCAGGTCATTGGGCGGAATCTTCAGATTGAAGTTTTGACGAACCCACCTCATACCCTGATTTTGTAGCCATTTGAGAGCAAAAAATGGGGGTTTTCACCAGAAAAAGTGTATCTTATTGTCATACAAATAGCTTTATCCAAACGTACTTTGACTTATTGAAAAAAATGGCTAATTTTGCACTCCCAAAAAGGGAACACTTTATCTTCTGCCAGAGTGTTTTCTGGCCTCTTCTGCTGAAGTTAAACTGCTCTTTGTCAAAGGGTTACCACTCAGTCGGCCCCACAGGCCCTATTCCATTACAACAAGGATTAAGACCTTCTAAGAATCTTA
>CAZLKP010000058.1:1815-15878 GCA_964560095.1 uncultured Bacteroidia bacterium | reverse complement strand
GGAGTGAGATCCGGGGGAAGCAATACCTCAGCTTCTGTCCCCTGCATGGCCTGCCGGTGCACTTCCCTTCCTCTTCCATCCAATACACGGATTCGCTTACTGATTTCTCCCGGAATGCCCAAGGTTGTAAGCGTAAACCGATGAGCCGTGACGGGATTGGGTACCACGACAAAGCGTTCGTCAAAATCCTCTCCATTGAGGTATTGGATGGTTGAAAGGATGGTTTTTACGCCATTGTAGTCGGTCTGCGAAAGCCTGTAGTAGATCAGGCCATCCCAGGGATCTTCATCCGTCGTCTTGTAACTGGATGTGGCCTGGGTGGTCCCGCTGCCATTGACATGGGCAGTGTGTTCGAAAACATTGCCGTCTGAAGATCGCTCAATAGAAAAGTAGTTGTTATTCAGCTCCGAGGCAGTGCTCCAGGTTAAAGCGATCCCATTGTAGGCGCTTTCCGCCTGAAAATCAAGCAACTCTACCGGGAAGGTTGATACCCCGTCGCCAGTGAAGCTGAGGCGGTCAAAGGTGGAGGTGTTGATCACCGAGTTGTTGTGGCTGGTAAGGGCGAATCCCACATAAATGGATGCCTTCATATTGATGTGGACGGTATCCACGAGCGACCAGGTGCTGCCATCCTCAGACAGGAAGGCAGAAAACACATTACCCTGACGGGACATTCTCAGCCAGGTAGGGTGCGCATAGGTCGGCCCGATCCAGGACCCGAAGGTAGGTTCGGTGGTAGCTCCTTTGTAGCGGCGATACTGAAGCGCCCGTTGGGTTTGGTTCATCACAATCATGGCCTGCTTGCTGTCGGTGGACAGATCTTCGCGCATCATGATCCCGGCTTTGGCATAGGTATGGGTGTTTTCCAGATCGGTGAGCTGTACGGATACCTCCGCATCCCCATTGACCGGTTGATACACAAACCCAAACTGATCCTGGAAATTCCAGATATCTGAACCTGAAGCTTTGATCTGGTACACATCCGTGGCAGCTACATAGCACACTTCGCCAGGAATACCAACCGCGCCTACATCTGTGTAGGTCCAACCTGCGGGCAGGTCACAGCCAGGGTCTGTTCCACCAGACCCTCCTTCCTCTGCAACCGTGATGGTTAGGGAACGGGTATCAGACAGCCCATCGTCATCCACGACCGTAAGCACAACCTGGTAGGTGCCGGGCGTCACAAAGGTATGAGACACAGTCTCGCCCTCGACGGTCGGGTTTCCATCGCCAAAATCCCAGCGATAGGTGACAATAGTTCCATCGTAATCAACTGACCCGGAGCCGTCAAAGTTAATCGCCAGGGGCGCTTGACCAGAGGTTGCCGAGCTTTGAATGGTAGCCGTTGGAGGCTGAGGAGCCGTATTGCCGTTCATCAGATGAGTTGGGAGGCTCTGGGTGAAAATCCAATCATCCTCATACACGTAAGAATCGCGTGTAGGAGCCCAACCAGGGCCGTTTCCACCAAAAAAATAAATGAGCTGATTGGTTTGCCAGCCCCAGGTACCCCCATTGGACCTGAACAGATAATCATCCCGGTCCATCACCACGTTCCCATCGAGATATACCGTGATCCGGCCATCAGCTACATTCATGGTATTCATCTGAATCCTTACCACGACGTTGTACCAGCGGTCGCGGACAAACTTGATCATCTGGTCATTGGCATCGACCAGCGTATCGCGTTGTCCCCATTTATCGTCTTTATTTTCGCAATAGGTGTAGGTGTGCACAAAGGCATTCTGCCCATCGGGATGGGCTCGCCACATGAGCGTTACACTGGCCCCTGAGGACCCGTCAGTAGGAACCCCCGGACTGGGGTCTTGACCTCCAATGACGCCGTTGAGTTTCCCCCCGCTTTTGAAGTCGAAATTTGAGTCAAACTTAAACCGAAACCCATAATATACATCATCATAGGAGTTTTGCTCTTCTCTGAGCATCCGGCAGCCCTTCCAGTAACAGCATTCATACGCCCGGTTTAGTCGGGATAAATATTTGTTCCCATTCGCATCCTGCTCAATTTTCCACTGACCAGAACCAAACCCCAGCCGGGCATCCCAGCCTCTGGACTCGGGTTCGTCGTCGTCCATGACTCCCAGCGGATAATCATCCCAAGTTTCTTCCCAAATCACCTGGGCAGAAACGGACACAGACACAAAAATAAAAAAGAAAGGGAGTAGCCCCCGAAGGATGAAGCGTGACAGGGAAAAGAACATGTTTTGTAATTGTTTTACCGATACCTACGTTTTGTCCAAAACTCGAACAACAGATTCGCATTACATCAAATGCCATTCCTGACATTCCCAAAGGATGCTTGACTGAATCTGAAAAAGCATGGCGAATGGCCTCAAAATGAGTGTCAACCGCCAAAAACAATGCCCGAATCGCATTTGAGGCGAAAATAAGAAGATATTTGAAAATCCGAACAAAACAGAGCGTAAATAATTTCTTCTGCTTTGCTGATATTCTTTCATTATCTACCCGGACATTCATACAAAATGACCAGAAAAACCTTACAGACTCCCTGTTCTTCCTCCAAAAATCTCGCCTGGCCGTAAAAGAGATGTTGTTTACAGGCTAAATCCGTGTGACATGTTGCGAAAGGTCTGAATCCTTCCGTCCTAACGATGTTTGAGCCGTGGCTAATCACAGAAAATGCGCTCGTTATTGTGTCTGGATTGGCTTGTCCGGTCTATCATCGACCCAGCCAGTTTTTGCACACATTCCCTCAGAAAAGGGAGCCGCCTGTCACATTTTATCCAAATCCAACGACTTTCCTGTGACCGAATCCTCGTTTTGAGAATATCTACGCTCGTTTTTGGAGCCTATAACGACGTTGCAGCCAGCCAGCCCAGTAACAACCAACCGCAGGCATTGTAATTGATGGCCACTTCGTTGGTGGTGTAGCTACACCAGGCATCCAAGTAATGCAGCGCCGGCAAGTCGCTGGGATACTCAGGGCAATCCTGTTGTTTTACCACAGTCTGTGGCCCTCCCACCATGAATCCGGGAACTGGTTCGGCCACAGCATCAGCTTTACTCGGTCGGTGGTGCGGATCCACCGGATACCGCTCCCCTATCCCGGTCACAAAACTCAAATCCAGCGGGTTCATGCCCAAAGTGTAGTCTGCCACCCTCTGCGCCTCAGATTCCCAGGATGAATCTCCCGTCCATCTTGCTGTCATCAGGTACCAGAGACCTTCCCTGGCATGAATCGCATTACTCCCCCAGTTAAAATCATATTCATTGAATCCCAGCGGAACGTGATAAGGATTGAAGCGGGCATACTCCTTCATTCGGTTACTGCGCCATTTCAGTTGCTCTGTCCACTGTATTTGCTCTGATTCTGTGAGCCGATCTGCATGCAAGCTGAGGCTGAGCATGGCCTTCCAGGAAGCATCTCCGTGGAACGTATTACGACTTTGGACCACCTCAAATAGCCGCTCCGGCTGCCGATAGGTCTTGTCCTCAGAACTTAACCACAGTTCCAGCGCCGCCCATGCTTTCTCATCTTCAATGAAATCGTCTTTGTATTCGCCGGTGCTGACACCAGATGGATTGCGGAAGTGCTGATCTTCATGCGCGCACCCCCAGGCCCAGGCCTGCTCAGCCGCTCGAAAGCAGCTATCTGCCAGGCCTGGTAGTTCTGTCTGGTAGGCTCGAAGAATTCTAGAAGCCTGTGCCATACATGCTGCGAACGTGAAATTCACAGCAGCATCCTTACCGATCAGGTATCGCGGATCATCATCGGCATCCGGCATCACCTGAGCAGCGTGATGCAGGGCTGTAAGTTTGTGCGGCACAGATCCATCCGGATCCTGGACCCGCAACAAAAACCTTAGGCCAACCAAGCCTTCATCCAGCAGGTCGGGCCATTCATTCGAAGATTCCGGGATTCTGAGTGTGACTGCTGAAAAGCTCGGGTCCAATTCCATCAAGTGAAACAGGCTCCAGGTCACAAAAGCGGTTGGCCCACAATATTTGCCATAATCACCCGCATCATACCATCCACCGGGTGCCTGGATCAGGCTTCCGGCAGTGCGAGTTTCTGAAGTAGCTGAAGGGTGAATCTCGACCTGGAGGTCGGGGTGCCCGGCCGCTCTGGCCCATGGGCCTGCCGTCTGACCCGGAAGCACCTCTGAACAACGCTGGAAGTAGAGACTGTTGATCATGGAATTCATAACCTGCAAGGCAGGATTGGCCGAAAAATCGATCAGTCCTGAAGACCCGATTTCCGGCACGACCAGGTGCACCGAAACAGATCCGTCATAATCGGAAAAATCAGCCTCTGCAGCCCACTGAGCTGATGCATCCCAGACCATTTCTGGTCCGGTCGTTCCCTGAAACAGGGTGTCTCCAGCTTCTGAAAGTAGGAAAAACGGAGACCGGTTTGCTCCAACAATCACTGCTCGCTTGGACCCATGCGCAGCATATCCAGCCTGGTTGAGCTGAAAGGCATCAGCTGCTGGCAACTTTGGTAGCGCGGGTTGGCGACCTGTTTGACAAGAGGACGTTGGCAAAATTAACGAGAGCAATGAGAGAACAATCAGGAGACGCTTTTGCATAATAAGAAGATAGTGGAAACACATCACACCCCCCACTAAATAGCGAAAAGAGTGAGCGAAAGCATCACATTCCGGAACTTCCGCCTAAAAAAACCGCTCACAGAGGGCACATCCCCCATGTAAGCGGTTTGTATGTTGACAGAGGCAACAGTTTATCCTACCACAACTCGCTCACCGGCAATGTAGCGATCCATGTTGGTGAGAAAGTCCTGATATACATGCTCAATGCCTTCTTTGAGGCCGATTTTATGCTTGTACCCGGCTTCATGAAGACGGGCCACATTCATCAGCTTACGGGGTGTGCCACTGGGCTTGCTGGTATCGAAGACGAGGTCGCCTTCAAAGCCAACCACTTCTTTCACCATGAGGGCAAGGTCTTTGATCGACACATCCTCCCCTACGCCAATATTGACAAATTGCTTGCCATCGTAGTTTTCCATCAGAAACAGACAGGCTTCCCCCAGATCGTCGACATGCATGAATTCTCGCTTGGGAGAACCATCTCCCCAGACCTCCACATTGGGCGTCCCATTTGTCCTAGCCTCATGAAACTTCCTGATCAGGGCAGGCAGGACATGAGACTTTTCCAGGTCGTAGTTGTCGTTGGGACCGTAGAGATTGGTGGGCATGCCCGAAATGAAGTTGCATCCATACTGATCGCGGTAGGCCTCACAGAGCTTGATCCCGGCGATTTTGGCAATCGCATAGGGTTCGTTTGTAGGCTCCAGCGTGCCGGTGAGCAGATCATCTTCTGTCATCGGTTGTGGGGCAAACTTTGGGTAAATGCATGAGCTACCAAGGAAGAGCAGTTTTTTCACCTTATGGACATAGGCCTGATGGATGATGTTGGCCTCAATCATCAGGTTGTCGTAGAGGAACTCTGCCCGATAGGTGTTATTGGCGACAATACCACCCACCTTTGCGGCTGCCAGAAATACATACTCCGGCTTTTCAGAAGCAAAAAAATCAGCCACAGCCTGCTGGTCCCGAAGGTCCAGGTCTGAAGAACGGCGGGTGATGATGTTGTCAAAACCGTTTTCCTTCAGTTTTCTGACAATGGCAGATCCCACCATTCCGCGGTGGCCGGCAACGTAGATCTTAGCTGTTTTGTGCATGGAGAACTCTGCTTTTGGCTTCTTTGATGTCGTTGGTCATCATGATTTCGATGAGCTCGTCGATCATGACTTTGGGTTCCCAACCCAGTTTTTCCTTGGCTTTGGCAGGGTTACCGATCAGGAGGGCTACTTCAGCCGGGCGGAAATAGCGTGGATCGACTTCAACGATGAGACGGCCGGTTTCGCGATCATAGCCTTTTTCCTCAACTCCTTCCCCCTTCCATACAATATCGTAGCCCACATGCTTCGCAGCTCTTTCCACGAAATCACGAACGGTGTACATTTTGTTGGTTGCCACGACAAAATCTTCGGGCTCATCCTGCTGGAGCATCAGCCACATCATTTCGACATATTCCTTGGCGTATCCCCAGTCTCGCTGGGCGTCCATATTACCCAATTTCAGGGTTTCACGCAGGCCTACGGAAATCTCTGCCAGGTTGGTGGTGATTTTTCGTGTGACAAAGGTCTTACCACGCCGCTCTGATTCGTGATTGAACAGAATACCGTTGCAGGCATACATGCCATAGGATTCGCGAAAGTTTTTCACGATCCAGAATCCATATAATTTGGCTACCCCATATGGAGAACGCGGGTAGAAAGGTGTGGTTTCCGTCTGTGGAATTTCCTGCACTTTCCCATACAGCTCAGAGGTAGAAGCCTGATAGAACCGTGCTTGCGGGCACTGATTCTGCATGGCGTCCAGCAAGCGAAGGGTACCGACAGCATCTACCTGAGCCGTGTATTCGGGTACCTCAAAAGACACTTTCACGTGGCTCTGAGCACCGAGATTATAGATTTCATCGGGCTTAATTTCGCCGAGCAGTTTGTTCAGGTTGGCAGAGTCTGAGAGATCTCCATGGTGGAGATGCAAGCGTGGATGCCCCATCACGTGCTCAATGCGTTCTGTGTTGAACACAGAGGCACGACGGATGATCCCATGAACTTCGTAGTCCTTTTCAAGCAAGAATTCAGTCAGGAATGATCCGTCCTGACCAGTGATACCTGTGATGAAGGCTTTTTTCATAAACTGAGATAACTGCGTTGTATAAGTCAAAAAGTAAGGTAAATCAAAGGTTAGTCCCCGTAACCGTAGTGCTTGTCGTTGTAGCCATAGGAGGAAACGGATTTCACGTCATTGATGAGCATCGCGATGTTGGAAATCTTCTGATTGTCGTACAGATCGTTGATCATCTTGAGAGAATCAACGGTAGTAGCGCTGTCGCGGATCACATAGATATTGAAGTCGGTCAGCTTCATGATGACAAGATAATCGGACACCAGCCCAAGGGGTGGTGCATCAAGAACGATGTGATCGAATTCTTCGCGGAAGGTTTCGATCAGGTGAGTCATTCGGTCGGTAGCAATCAGATCCAGCGGATTGGACGCCACAGGTCCGGAGTGAATCACGTACAGATTTTCAATGTGCGTTTCCTGAATAATGGAGTGAAGATCATCCTCTTCTCCAGACAGATAGTTGGACAGGCCGAGACCTTCGGGGTTATCAAAATAGCGGGTTACCCTGGGACGACGAAGGTCCATGTCGATGAGGAGGGTCCGCTTGCCTGCCTGGGCCATAACTGCCGCTACATTCGTTACGCAAAAGGTTTTTCCTTCCCCTGAGCTTGATGAAGTCACGCCTATCACCTGCTGATGCACATTGTCGTTGAGGTACTGCATCTTGATGCGAATGGATCGGAAAGACTCGGCGAGCGCGGTGCGGCTGTCTTTGGGCACGATGTAATTGCTATTTCGGTCGTGCCGGGCGACAAAGCCAAGGACCGGCATGTTGGTGCTGGATTGAATGTCTTCGTGAGAAGCGATCCGGTTGTCGAAGAAATCTCTGGCAAGGATCACCCCCAAAGGAATGAGCATGCCCATGAAGACAGCGATCAGCAGGATCAGCGGCTTTTTGGGCTTGATGGGCGTATTGCCCTCCATTCTGGCATTTTCAATGATCTCGATCTCCACTTTGGCATTCTCCACAGCGAGCTCTGCTTCCAGCTTTTTTTCTCTGAGCTTGGTGAGTTGCTCGTATTTGGTATTCTTTTCTTCAGTCAGGCTTTCAATTCTGGACTTGGCGATTGGCAGTTGACCCATTCTCCGGCGGATATCGTTGATCTGATCCACGATGTTGTCAAGTCGGATCTGCAATCCCTGAACGGAGCTGGACACATTGGCCAGAATGGATCTCCGTGTGTTCTGGATCTGCAATTCATTCAGTTCCCATTTTGGGCCCCGGGAATCAGTGGCCTCCATGGACGCACGATTCGCCTGATATTCCTGAAGCGTGTTGATCAGGGTTGCCAAACCGGGATCGGCGGTTCCGATGGACGAGGTAGGCAGTTGAAGCGCTTCTGAGGTGGAGGTTTGTTCTAGCCTTTCCTTGATCCCCAGATAATAGCTAAGCTGCGCCTCCAATTCACCTTTGGTCACCAGGAGGGATTGCTCGCTCTGTTGCAGGGTATTGTCCGAATTTCCGGGATCAATCGCGACAGAAGAGGCGCTGGTACGCTGTCGGTCCACATCATTGACTTCACTCACCAGATTCTTGATCAGTGAATCTAAGTAAACAACTGTGCGCGAACCTAACTCTTTCATTTGCGCCAGTTCCTTACGCTTGTATGACTCCAGCATCTGATTGATGACCATTTTCTGGAAATCCACCAACGGACCTTCCATACTCAAATTGATGATGTTGGAGCCTTCTCCCGCAATGTCTACTTTGATCGACTTCTGGATGCCATCCACAATGCCATCAACGGTATTGATTACAAAATAATATTCTTTCGTCGGGTAGGTTTCCCAAGCTTCGTCATACAAAATGACAAAGCTGAAGAGATCATTTTCAAACGTACCCTTATCGCCTCCATCTGTTTGGTCCAGAGAAATAGTTTCGGTGAATTCAAAATCTTCCAGTTCCCGGATTCCCCGATCTACCTCCGGGCTGTGCAGCCATACTTTGTCTGCTTTTCCTTTGATCGTAGCAGAATTTCCTCTTCGTTCTACAAAGATATCCATGCCGATCAGTTGAAGGTGACTGGAATCAACGTAGATCTTAAAAGGCGCAGCTCCGTAATTCAGCTGTTTTGTTCTTAGGGGCTCTTTGCTAAAATAGGAAACCCCAACCGGAAGGCTGAGCACTGCTTCCCGAATAAGGTTGTAGGAGGTCATCACCCCGATTTTGTCCTCGACAGTCGATTTATCTTCCAGGATCTGCATCCAGGGAAGCGCTTTTTCGCTAGAGAGGCCTTCCTCATTGGCATTGCCAAGAATGGCCTTGGCCTTAACCCGGTAAATGATGTCGGCCGTATAAATCGAATACACGCCGAAAGCGCCACAAACCACGATACCAATTGCAAAATAGTACCAGCGCTTCAAGAAGCGCCCAAGCAGGGCCTTGATATCAATGGTGTCTTCGCCGTAGGGGTTTCCGAGTCCTTTTTGAGTCTGAAACATGAGTTTGGGCAATTAAGAAGAACGGTTTGTTTATTCCGGTTGCTGGCTATTGCTGCGAATGATGGATACAATGGCAACGGCAGCAGAAATACCACTCACAAGGGTGTTGATAACAACGAGCGTCGAGAGGTTGTCACGCTGGTGTTTTTCTTCCAATGCATTGACCACCAGCATATCGTTCGGCTGCAAAAAGAAAAAAGGGGAGCTGAGAAGATCAGAATCTTTAAAGTCCAGGATCGTCACCTCTGATCCGCGATCAGTCTGACGGATGAGCTTGACATGTTCCCGATCGGCAAAATCGGTAAATCCACCAGCCATTGAGACAGCCTCCATGATTGTCAGCTGATTGTTAAACACATAATACTGGTCTGGTCTGCGCACTTCACCAATGACCGAAACCTTAAAACTTACCAGATTTAGAAAAACCGTAGCATCGCCAACTTCCGTTTGACGGATTCTGTCTTGGATTTTGGCTCTGGCCTCATTGATAGTGAGCCCTCCCACTTTCATTCTCCCAAGCGCCGGCATATAAATGTATCCCGAGTCATTCACGGAATACCCATTCATGAAAGCCGAAGCTGGATTGATATTAAACACTCCCTCGGTTTCCAGAGACAAATACTCCACCGCCTCCGGGTCGAGGGACTTAATGCGAATGGACAAGACATCGTTGGGTTGAAGCTTGTACAGAGGAGGCCGGTTGCTCACAAGCGTCATTTCTCCTTTTTTGAAGGAGCCTCCCTGAAGCATGTCATGCTTTTTGCTGGACAGGCAACCACAAAGGCTGAAACTGCCAATGATAAACAAGAGGGGAAAAAAGCGCGAAATCTGCATGGCGTTAGTCAAGGTGTTTGTGGTGCGAATCACAACGAAAAGCGAAATGTTAGGTTTTCCGTGTATTCGACAGCCCAAAAATAGGGCCGCCTCCCCCTTACTACAGGGGATAGAAGGCGAACCGCAACTATTGCACCGCGAACGGAAAATACCAAATTGTCAAAGGAGACTGGACATCCACCAATGAGAAGAAAGTTTTTGACAGCTTTGGTCTCACCCTGGAAATAGAAAAGAACGTCTGACCGCATGATGGCGGTCTGGTAACCATATCCGTCAAATGATCAGACGTTTCATACCGACAGATTACAGGATCATTCCTGCAGCAACGGTCTCGTTGGTAAACTCATCAATGAGAATGACCGATCCAGTTCCACGGTTGCGGGTGTACGGATCATTGAGCAGGGGTACAGTCGTGCGAATGTGAAGCCTGCCTATATCATTAAGTCCCAGCGATTTATCATGTTCCATCCTATGCAGGGTGTTGATATCCACTTTGTACTTGACCTCCTTGACCACACAGCGGCCATCACGGGAAGTGTGCTTGATTTTGTACTTGCCTCTTGGCATGAGAGGCTTATCATTCATCCAGCACACCATCAGGTCAATATCCTGCTCTACCCGCGGCTGATTGTCTTGCTTCGCAATCATGTCACCTCTGGAAATATCAATGTCGTCTTCCAGGGTTATCGTGACTGACATGGGGGCAAAAGCTTCCTCCAATGGCCCCTCAGTTGTGTCGATCGATTTAATTTTACTGGTCAAGCCAGATGGCAGCACAATGACCTCATCCCCGGGCTTAAACACACCGCCTGAGACACGACCGGCATAGCCCCGGTAATCCACGTATTCATCTGATTGGGGACGAATGACATACTGCACCGGGAAGCGGCTATCCACGTGATTCAGGTCATTGCCGACATGAACTGTCTCAAGCGTGTAGAGCAATGAAGCCCCTTCATACCAGGGCATGAACTCGGATTTATCCACCACATTGTCACCGCGGAGGGCAGAAATCGGAATGTAGCGGATGTCCGGCACCTGCAGTTTGGAGGCAAACTCTTCGTATTGCTCCACCACCTCCCTAAACGGTTGCTCGGCGTAATTCACCAGGTCCAGCTTATTGACGCAGACGACCAGATGTTTGATGCCCAGCAGAGAAGCAATAAAGCTGTGACGACGGGTCTGCTCCACCACACCATGACGCACATCAATGAGGATGATGGCCAGGTTTACGGTAGAAGCACCGGTAACCATATTTCGGGTGTACTGGATGTGTCCGGGCGTATCAGCGAGAATAAACTTCCGTTTGGGTGTAGCAAAGTAGCGGTAGGCCACATCAATGGTGATCCCCTGTTCCCGCTCTGCTTTGAGGCCGTCTGTCAAAAGTGCCAGGTCGAGGTAATCATCTCCTCTGGCGTTACTGGTGGCTTCAATCGCATCAAGCTGATCCTGAAATACAGTTTTTGTATCGTATAACAACCGTCCGATGAGGGTACTTTTCCCGTCATCCACAGAGCCGGCTGTAGAAAATCTTAGCAAATCCATTGTAAACTGTTAATCGTGTTGTGAGGCTGTAAAACACTAGAAATAGCCGGCTTTTTTCCGGTCCTCCATAGCGCTATCTGAGCGCTTATCGTCCGCTCTGGCGCCGCGCTCTGTTACGCGAGTTGTGGCGATTTCATCGATAATGGCCGGGATGTCATCCGCAACAGACTCTACAGCTCCGGTACAGGTGGCATCACCGATGGTACGAAAACGGATCATCCGCTCCTCGTAGCTTTCTCCGTCCATCAATGTGATGTAGGGATTTTCGGCCAGCAACACACCATCGCGATCCACCACCTTGCGTTTATGGGCAAAGTAGAGGTTGGGTAACGGCACCTTTTCCTGATGAAGGTACATCCACACATCAAGTTCTGTCCAGTTACTCAGAGGGAACACCCGGAAATGCTCTCCCATGTCTTTGTGGCCATTAAACAGATCCCAAAGCTCCGGGCGCTGATTTTTGGGCTGCCATTGACCAAATTCGTCGCGGTGCGAGAAGAAGCGCTCTTTGGCGCGGGCTTTTTCTTCATCGCGTCGGGCTCCACCGAGGGCCGCATCAAATTTGTTGTTTTCAATGGCATCGAGTAAAGTAATACTCTGGATGGCATTTCGGCTAGGGTTAGGCCCCTTTTCTTCCTGGGCTTTTCCCGTGTTGATAGATTCCTGGACCGAAGCCACGATGATCCGGGCACCGATATCAGCGACAAACTTGTCCCTGAACTCGATCGTTTCATCGAAGTTGTGGCCGGTATCGACATGCATAAAAGGAAAAGGAATTTTGGCAGGCCAGAATGCTTTCTTGGCGAGCCAGGCAAGGGTGATCGAGTCTTTTCCTCCTGAGAAGAGAAGAACCGGACGTTCGAATTGGGCCGCTGTTTCGCGAATCACGAAGATCGCTTCGGCTTCGAGCTGTTTGAGTTGACTGAGCCTGTAATCCATTGGCTTGGCAGGATCTAAGGTCGAAAGATGAAACAATTATGTTGTGGGCGAATCCCACTGGATACAGGGAAGCAAAGCTTCCCACAATCGATTGACACTGGAAAAAAGATCTTCCTGATCGGTGCGCAGCTCCAAAAATGGTGCCGCAGGCGCCTCAAAGGGACTATCAATTCCGGTAAATTGCCGAATTTCTCCGGCCCGGGCTTTTTTGTATAAACCTTTAACATCACGCCTTTCACACACATCCAGCGGAGCATTGACATACACTTCAAGGAAGTTTTCCGCCCCAATAATATCCCGGGCCATACCACGAATCTCATTGGTAGGGCTCACAAAGGAACAAAGGGTGATCACTCCTCCATCGAAAAACAGCTTCGCTGCTTCTGCGATCCGACGGATATTCTCTGTGCGATCTTCCTCCGAAAAGCCAAGATTTTTATTCAATCCCACCCGAATGTTGTCTCCGTCCAGTAGCTTGGTAAAAAATCCTTCCAAATGGAGTTTTTTTTCCAGCGCCTGGGCGATCGTGCTTTTCCCGGAGCCGGATAATCCCGTCAGCCAGACAACCACACTTCGCTGCTTGAGAAATGACTCTTTATCAGAACGGGAAAGGATTCGATCAAAAATCGGGTGAATGTGTTCGCTCATCAGACGGTGAAAATGTCGGAAAAAAGAAAAAAACGACCAGCCCCACAGGCAGGTCAAAGACTTCTTGAAGGAGAGGTTTCGCGTGGCATCAAGCCAAAGACATCATGACCTGTCTTCGGGTTCGGGTAGGAGCCTACTAAGATCAAGTGGAGACGAATGACCCCTGATTATTGCAGCCAAGTAGCTGGATATAGCGCAGGCAATCCATTGATTGTCACACGATTCAAAGAGCGTTGCAGACGTATACCTACACTCGGTTCATCCACAGGAAAGAATAATTCTATTTGCAAATTACCCTTCCCTACTTAACATTCAGGAGCAAAGTAACGAAAAACCTTGCGCTCTAACCTGCCCCTCAGCGAACGGGCGAAAAAATGAGATGAATGGTCATTCCCTTATGTTGCAGAGTATTTCCCTTTCTTCTCGCTTTCCTCTGCCTGATTTGGTAATTTTCCGCCTATGCAAAGAGTCAAAATCATCAACCGCTCCGGAAATGCCCTTCCTACCTACGAAACAGAACATTCGGCTGGGATGGATCTCCGGGCCAATACAGAACAGCCAGTTACCCTGAAAAGCCTGGAAAGAGCCATGATTCCTACAGGCTTGTTTATTGAACTTCCCGAAGGATTTGAGGCACAGATCAGGCCAAGAAGCGGCCTGGCTTGGAAAAAAGGACTCTCTCTGGTCAATGCTCCTGGAACCATTGACGCAGATTACAGGGGAGAAATCAACATCCTCCTGGTCAATTTATCGACAGAACCATGCACCATTGAGCCAGGCGAGCGAATTGCCCAGATGGTGATTGCCAGATACCAACGAATCAGCTGGAAAGAGGTTGAAGTATTATCTGAAACTGCCCGAGGAGCGGGTGGATTTGGGCACAGCGGCACATCCTGATCAACCCTTCAAACATCCCTATGAGATCTCTTCGATCATGGATGATCCTCCTGCTTGTCCTTAC
>CAZLKP010000058.1:0-1805 GCA_964560095.1 uncultured Bacteroidia bacterium | reverse complement strand
TGGACGGCCGGGGACAGCCATCCGTTGATGAGCAATATGTGGAGGCCTGCACCTACATGGTGCGCGGCGACCTAAAATCGGCCGGCGAGCTGTTCAGCTCCATTATCGAAGAACAACCCAACCACCACGCCAGCCATTACAACCTAGCCAGAATTCAGCTGGAAAACAGAAGCTACACAACCGCCCTTGAGCATGCCCAGGCAGCCATCCGCCTTGATAATAACGACTGGTACCGAAGATTGCTGGTTCAGGTTTATGAACAACAGGGAAATCTTCGTCGTGCATTGACGGAACAAGAACGGCTTCATGAGGCCCTTCCTCTCAACCGGGATGTATGGCTGCATCTGGCAGAGCTGAGACACAGGCTTGGCCAGGTAGAAGAAGCCCTCCAGACCCTGCATGCCCTACACGTCGCTTCAGGGAAAACCCCGAAAAGCCTGATGATGCAATACGAATGGGCCATGGACCTGAAAGATTTTGACTTAGCCATTCAGACAACAGATGAACTCATCATGGTGGATTTAACTAACGGGCAATGGCAAAATATGCGCTATAACGCCCTGGTTAAATCTCGCGATGAAGCCGCCGCCAGGGAGTCCCTCTTGGACTGGTTGAAAGCCGACCCGCTCAACGGACAAGCTCAAACCCTGCTGGCAGATGCCTACTTCCGGGTAGGGCAGACCGAAAAGGCCAGAGAATGGCTCAAAAAAGCGATCATAAATCCGGATCTCGATCCCGCATGGAAAGTAGCCTACCTGCAAGAAAGAGCCAAAAACAATGCTGACAGGGAGGAACAGCTCACAGAATTGGTGGATCTGCTTAACGAAACTCACCCGGAGTCTGCGGAAGCCACTGCTTTCCAGGCAAGACTACAGGTAGAATCCCAATCTGCAGACAGTGCCAGGAGCCTGCTGAAAATTGCAGCGGATGCAGACCCCACTTCTCTCGAAACCTGGGAACAACTGTTGAGCCTCTCCTTCCAGCAAGGCCGATACGATCATCTTAACGAAGACAGCAGGGATGCCCGGGAGATGTATCCCAACAATGAGCGGATTCTGTTCTATTACGGGATCGGAGCCGCAGCACAGGGGGAATATAGCAAAGCCCTTCGGGTTCTAAGAAAAATTATCCTCATCGAACCCGAAGACAAAGAGCTATTCGCCATGGCATTGGCAGAAGCAGCCCGGATTCATTGGATGACAGACGAACAGGCTGAATCTCAGAACAACCTTGAGAAAGCGCTGGCTCTCAGCTCAAATATGTTTGTCAAAAGTCGTGAATCCTGGCTTCTCGCTGCTCAGGGAGAAGCCAATCAGGCTGCCGTGAGGCAGGCCAGAGCCTTTCAAAGGGATCAAAATAATCCGGCCGGAAAAGCACTCCTGGGATTTGTGCTCTGGAAAACAGGCGATGTGGAGCAGGGACTGGCCCTTCTGAAAAAAGCTACGCAAATAGCCGAAGTAGCCGAATGGCTCATTTACCAGGGAGACATGATGCTCGAAATCGGTGACCGTGATGGGGCTCAGGCTGCTTTTGAGCGAGCCCGCGAAGCCGGTGCCGATATCAACCCCCAGGAAATGATGGATGAAAGGTGAGGGAGTTGGTTGTGGGCGTCAGGTAGCAAGTCCTATGATTCGCACGATGTTTGCGGGAATACAGAGCAAGTGATTAACCCTATATGAAAAAAATTTGGCCCTGGATTGGAGTTGCACTGATGCTCGTATCATTTTCGGGCTGTAAATCGATCCGGGATATCACAGCTGGTGGTAGCAGTTGGAAGACAGTAGAAACGAGGGCACTGGCTGAGC
>CAZLKP010000057.1:0-15995 GCA_964560095.1 uncultured Bacteroidia bacterium | reverse complement strand
CAAGAGCAAGCTGCACAAGCATGTGAATGCTTTGTCCTAAGGTCTCATTCAGGATTTGTTTGAAAAGATATATATAAGGTCTGCCTGATTGGGCAGACTTTTTTTATTTTAAGGTTGTCCGCTTTTCCGTGACCGTTACCGAACTTTTCTATGAAATTTCGCCAGAAACCCACCTTCGGTTATGTGATGATCGTCATTGCACTGGCACTCTTGACCCTGGGTGCCCTTACCACCGATACCATACTTCTGCTGCTGGGAGCCATGAATGGTTTCATCGGAGTCTCTATGCTGGCTCGTGATATTGTCGAAATCTCTACCGCTGAAATCCGCATCAAAAACCTCCTCGGAATGACCTTGAGGCGGATCCCCTATGCCGGTATTCATCAGCTCTCCATCCAGGACGGGATGGTGTATCTCGACCAGGGGGATACCTCCAAGCCCATCAAGGCCCTGAATCAACGCAGCATTAGAAAAGAAGACTGGCAAAGGCTTGAGCACAAAATTGGCATCCGGGAACTGGGCAATGACGAGTAAGTTTTCAGTTACCCGGCAGGGATAATTGTCCACGGATATTCACCATGCACCTGCGATTCTTGCTAAAAAGAGCACATGGTGACTTACGCCCAACAGCCCATTTCCTCCTGGGCCCTCGAAGACCGCCCCCGCGAAAAACTGATGCAGCGAGGCATTGACGCCCTGACCAATGCCGAACTCCTGGCCATTCTCCTGGGCTCCGGAACCCGCGCCCTCTCGGCCATTGACCTGGCCAGGAAGGTGATGGACACCTGCGGTGGTCCCGAAGGCCTGGCCAGATCCACGGTCCAGGACCTGGTGAAACTTAAAGGGATTGGACCGGCGAAAGCCATCACCATTGTTGCAGCATTTGAGATCAGCCGTAGGCAACGCCTCATTGAGCGAAAGATCCACCGAGTCACCGAATCCCAAGGGGTCGCCAACTACCTCATGCCTCGCATGAGCGACCTGGATCACGAAATCTTTCATGTACTGTTTCTCAACAGAAATAATGAAATCATTTCCGAAGAAACGATGTTCAAGGGCGGTGCAGCCTCTACCATCATTGATCCGAAAATCATCTACAAGGCGGCCCTTCGGCACATGGCTTGTGGCCTTATCGTGGCCCACAATCATCCTTCAGGAAGTTTAACGCCCAGCCGGGCAGACCAACAAATCACAAAGGTGCTGGTCGAAGCCGGCAACATCTTCGACATGCCTCTGCTCGATCATCTCATCATCTCTTCGCGGGGATACTACAGTTTTGCCGATGAGGGGCGCATGTGAGAAAGGGAATAAGGAAAGCCTAACATCGCGGACAAAAACCTCTCAACTTTCAACTCTCAACCGCTTGCTGTAAAACGCTAGCAGACTACCCACCACAGCATTGTTGGAGAATTTTTTCTTCGCCAGCTGATGCCCCTGACTTGCGATGAGATCGTAGAGCGGTCGGTTTTCCACCAGGGTCCCGACGGCATCGGCAAATTCGCGGGGCTCGTCCGCGATATACAAGTGTTCGCCTCCGCGAACGCCCATGCCTTCGCCGGCAATCCGGGTAGCAACAATTCCTTTTCTGTTGGCTAGTCCTTCCAGAATTTTGACCCGCATCCCGCTTCCCGACAAAATCGGCACAATCATAATGGCTTTATCCCGGATAAAGTCCTCTGCGCTTTCCACTTCCCCATAGACAACCACCTGCTTATCATTGATGCGAAAAAACTCCTTGGGCATATTGCGGCCGGCAATGTGAATCTTCAGGTCCGGAAATTTTTTTCGAATCAGTGGCCATACTTTTTTCAAAAACCACCTGAGCCCTTCCCGGTTGGGTTCCCAGTCCAGGGCGCCGATATAAAACAGAGATGGCCATTGAAGCTCTGCGGCTTCCACCATATCCGGAATATCCATCCCGACATGGCAAACCTGACTGGGGAGCTTGTTGCCCAAGTTGTTGAAAACACCTGCATCCCGGCCCGTGATAGGCACGATCACATCGAAGAGATTGGCAGTAATGATCTGCTTTTCGTATTGCTCAATCCGGATGGCCGTCGCATCCAGCAAGACCTTTTTGATGGGATTGCGTTCATTTTCGGTCCTTCTTCTCCAGATCTCGTGCTCTACGTTGTGGGCGCGATAAGCGACCAGCGTATTGGGTGCTAGCGACCGGATGGTGTCCACATAGGGCGCCATAAACAAGGTTTCGAGCTGTATGATGTCGAAGGTATTTCTCTCCAGCACGTTCTGAAGCTCAATGCGAAACGACCGGGAAGTGAACCGTTTCACGTGGTAGGATTCTTTGGAGAAAAGCAAGTTGGCCAGTGCATCTACGAAGCTTACACTGGTGTTGACATCCACGGCAATGAAGGAAGCTATTTCCCGGACATCCTGAGGCAGGCCGTTGAGCTGCACATAATGCTTGGGCGTATTCATGGTGAGCACCGTCACTTCATGACCGGCATCAGCAAAACCCTTAATCATGGACATCATGGCCAGGGTGCCCCCGTCCTTGGGCGGATAGGGGAATTTCGAACAAAGGACCAGAATCCGTAAAGGCGCTTCCTGCTCTGCCATAGATCATTTAGTTCTGAAATTCTTCCCGGAACATGTCACTGATCGGCTTTTCCATGATCTCATCAACCTTCCTGCCTAGCTGGCTGAAGTTCTCCTCATCTCCCTGGTCCATGTAATGTTGCAGGGTGTACAAACAAGCCTGCAGGGGCAGGGATCTCTGCGTAGTGCGCTGGCCAAGGGTCTGTAGATCGTGCAACTGTTCGAGGCCCTCGCTGGCCATTTGGCTGTATAACTCCGGCAAGAGATCGTCTGCCTGCACCAATTCCATGACGGTGATCTGCCTTAGCATCAGGTACAGATTATTCTGTGAGATAACAGAGGGAGGAATTCGCTCCTGACTGGTTTGAATCGCCTCAATGGCTTTGGCTTTGAGAGATGTCTTTTCGCCGCCAAGTTCACGCACCCGCATCAGCAGGCTATCGGTCGGTGCCCCTTCCTGCCCTGCCTGATTGGTGAGGTAGATCGACAGCGAATCCCGCCAGGCATATTCGCCGGCATAGGCATTGGCCAGGCGGTAAAACTGATTGCGGTAATTGGTGATGATCACATTGCGGATGTGCTCGTCGACATAGACAGAGGGATCGTTCAACCCCTGGTACCGGAACTTTTCGATGAGGTTTTCGCGCAGGGTCTCTGGGTGAATCGTCCCGTAGAAATCGTCATTGATGGTTTTGTCGGATTTTTTTAGAGGGATCACCCGGTAGGCCAATCCTTCGTTGCGGAAAAAGGGGGTTAGGCTGGCGTAGTTGTCCTGCGGCATGGTGTTACCAAAATAAACGGGGCGCTTCCAGCCATCTGCTGCGACATTGCGCATGATATCAATGATCACAGAATCTTTCCGGAGGATATAGCCGCCTGGTCTGGCCCTGAATCGCCAGATCATTTCCTCGCTGTCCAGAAGCTCAGCCTCTGCTTCGCTGAGCAGGCCATGTTCCAGACAGGACTGCTTGTCCACCGGCAGGGTGATGGTTTGGTTGTCATACCCATACATGACAAGTTCTTTGTCGCCCAGGTAGTCTTCCTGCTTCATGGTGATGGGCAAAGGAGGCGACGCATTCTTAGGCACCTTCATCTGGTCGATATACCAATCGGAAATGAGCAGCTCCAGATTCACTACGCGCACATCGGTACGGTATCCCTCTACCTCCTGCATATACCAGAGCGGAAATGTATCGTTGTCACCTCCGGTAAACAGGATGGCGTTGGGAGCACAGGAATCCAGCATATTCTTCGCAAACTCGACATCAATCCAGCGCCCCGAACGCGTGTGATCATCCCAGTTCTCCACGGCCATGATCAACGGAGCGATCAGGGCCATCAAGGCAGATACCCACACTGCACGACGGCCCAGATATTTTCTGATGACATCGGTGAGGAACAACACACTCAGCCCCACCCAGATCGCAAAGGTCTGGAATGAACCGCCGTAGGAATAATCCCGTTCTCGCGGTTGTCCGGGATATTGATTGAGATACAGGACGATGGCTATTCCAGTAAAGAAAAACAACAAGCCAATGATCGCCGCATCCTGGCGTCGGGCAATCACATGCCACACCACGCCGAGCAGCCCCAAAAACAGGGGCAGGAAGAAATAGTGGTTTTTCCCTTTGTTGTCAGCCTGATCACTGGTGAACCGCGTATCGTCGTAGGCTTCCAATCCCGATTCCCAGCGACTGTCCTGAATGTCGCTTTCCCGGCCTACAAAGTTCCAGAAGAAATAGCGCAGGTACATATGCCCCAGCTGATACTCCAGGAAAAACCGAAGATCTTCCAGGCGAGTGGGACGATCGTCTGAGGGATTATCCGGATCTTTTCCTTTGTCTGAGACAAAGTTTTTATAACCGAAAGGGCCGGAAGTGTAGCGCCCCGGCTCATACATACGGGGAAAAAGGTACTCCTGGTCGTATTCGTAGGAAATGTCTTCCACATCCTCCACATAGCGGTCGTGGCTCGGCATCACGATATGCTTCATCCCGTCGGAGCTGCTGATGGCACGCCCCTGGGCATCGCGTTTGATTTGGGAATGATACATGGGTCCATACAGCAGGGGGCGGTCACCATACTGCTCCCTTCGCATATAAGACAGGAAGGTGAAGACATTCTCCGGATTATTCATGTCGATGGCTGGATCCGCATTGGAGCGGATGTAAATCATTGAGTAGCTGGAGGCACCAATAAGCACCGTTGTGAGGGCTAGCAAGGCTGTGTTCAGGACCACTTTCTTCTTTTTGTGGCTCCACCAGATCAGGCCAATGAGCAGCAGAACAAGCACGGCAGCTAACAGCATGGCCCCGCTTCCCTGCGGGAGCCCCCAGCCCCCTGTCACGACCCCATTGCGGGTTTCTGTTCCGGTGAAGAGTAGCTCAAATTCGCGGGACAGCCCAATAGATTCCTGCAGAATCCCATATTGGATGGTTGCCAGGGCTGCCACTGCCACGCCCATGGCGGCAAAGAATCCCTTCCAGGAGAATTCGTATTTGCGAAAAAAATAAACCAGTGCCAGGGCAGGTATAGTGAGCAGATTGAGCAAATGCACACCGGTGGAGAGCCCCATGATATAGGCAATCAGGATGATCCATTTCAGATGGTCGGGTTCATCGGCACGGGCTTCCCACTTAAACATCAACCACACGACAATAGCGGTAAAAAAACCGCTGGTGGCATACACTTCTGCCTCGACCGCATTGAACCAGATGGAATCAGCGAAGGTGCAGGTAAGCCCCGCAACCACGCCAGCCACCATGATCGCCACTCGTTTTGTCTCTTTTTCCCACTCAAAAGCTGCCAACCCCCTCCGTGCCAGCATGGTTGTTATCCAGAAAGTAAATAACGCTGTAAAAGCCCCGGCAGTGACCGATAGCAGATTCACCATGAAAGCGACCTGCGTCGGCTCGAAGGCCAACATGGCCATGAGGCGCCCTAACAATAAAAACAGGGGAGCACCGGGGGGGTGGGTGACTTCGAGCTCATTGGCACAGGCAATAAACTCGCCACAATCCCAGAAACTCGCTGTCGGCGCAACGGTGAGAAGATATACCAGAAAAGCGATGGCAAATACCACCCAGCCGGTAAAATTATTGATTCGATTGTAGGTCATAGCATTCAACCAGGGAGTCGTGTAAGAAGGCACAGCGTCTCTACCATACCAGTCAAACAGAAAGTGCTTCAAAGCTAAGAAATTCACAACGATTACCTGGAGGTCCAGCGCTATAAACCAGAAGCAGGGTTCTTCCTTGAAGATGGGAGGTGAAGGGGGCGGCACCTATTCGCCATGTTCCAGAGCCTGCGTTTCCGGATGGGGTCTATTTCGTGCGGGTCACCGACCAGGACGACGGCATTACTCAACCCAACATGATCCGAATTATACGGGAATCACGAAGGTTCGAAAATTTTGTAGATTGATTCAAAATCCAGGTCTATGGCCTGGAATTCGGCATCTTTTTACCCATTCCATATATGATTCGGATCAACCTTCTCCTTGTCTTCCTGCCTATTCTCTTTTCGGCCTGTCATGAATCTCCATCTCAGAATACCCATGGGGACCAGGCATCCTCGCAGGCAGAGGTATGGCAGCCAATCTTTGACGGAAAATCCCTGTCAGGCTGGATTCCCAAAATCCGGGGCTACGAGCTCGGTGACAACTACGCCAACACATTTCGGGTGGCTGATGATGTGATGCAGGTGGGTTATGAAGGCTATGATGGAGAATTTGACAACCGCTTTGGCCATATTTTTTATGAAGCGCCTTTTTCCAGCTACAAATTCCGGATGCAATACCGCTTTACCGGGGAGCAGGCGGCAGGAGGGGCCGACTGGGCCTGGCGAAATAGTGGCATCATGATCCATTGCCAGGATCCGAAAACCATGGCCACCGACCAGGACTTCCCGCTTTGCATCGAAATCCAGCTACTGGGAGGAGATGAGGAAGGAGAGCGGTCCACGGCCAACCTGTGCACGCCAGGCTCCAACGTCGTGATGGGCGACAGCCTTCACACGGCCCACTGCACCAATTCCAGCTCTGATACCTACCGTGGCGACCAATGGGTATCAGTGATGGTGGAAGTATATGCCGACTCTTTGATCCGACATATCGTGGAAGCAGATACGGTCATGACCTATTTTCGGCCACAGGTAGGTGGTGGAGCCGTGAGCCCCGTATCAGAAGACTTTCCCGCCGATGGTACCCCGATGAACCGGGGCTGGCTTTCCCTACAAAGCGAGAGCCATCCGGCTGAGTTTAAGGGCATGGAAATCCTGAAGCTCGCGGACTGAGCGATTGTGATCCCCCCCACAACCCTCCACTTTCCCCCTTTACCTCACTATTCTAATTTTTTTAGCATCTCCATTGCTTCTTCCATTGCCTGATCTTAACTTGGCGTGTTGTTTGGTGAACAGATTTATTGACGGAGTAAGATGAGTAAGGAGCAAAAAGACAACCCTGCATCCTCAAACGGGTATCCGGCTTCCATGATTCCTATTTCAGGGATGTATGAGAATTACTTCCTCGATTATGCTTCATATGTAATCCTGGAGCGTGCAGTCCCTCAGGTCAAAGACGGGCTCAAGCCCGTGCAACGCCGGATTTTGCATTCCATGAAGCAAATGGATGATGGCCGATTTCATAAAGTGGCCAATATCATCGGGCATTCCATGCAGTATCATCCACATGGCGATGCAGCCATTGGTGACGCACTGGTTAACCTGGGACAAAAAGACCTGCTCATTGACACCCAGGGTAATTGGGGCGATATTCGCACGGGTGACAGGTCAGCGGCCCCGAGATACATTGAGGCCAGGCTCTCCAAATTTGCTTTGGACACTGCCTACAACGGAAAAATCACCGATTGGCAGGCGTCCTACGATGGCCGGAACAAAGAGCCTCTTGCTCTCCCAATGAAATTCCCGCTCGTGCTGGCACAGGGTGTCGAAGGCATTGCCGTTGGGCTCTCCACCAAGATTATGCCTCACAACTTTATCGAGCTCTGTGAGGAATCAATCAAGGTGCTTCAGGGGAAAAAAACCAGGCTTATTCCCGACTTCCCGACCGGGGGTATGGTCGATGCGGAACAGTACCAGGGTGGCCACCGGGGTGGCAAATTACGCGTGAGAGCCCGGATCGAAATCAAAGACAAAACCACCCTCCTGGTCAAGGATATTCCCTACGGAACCACGACTTCCAGCCTCATCGATTCGATCATCAAGGCAAACGACAAGGGTAAAATCAAGATCAAAAAGGTGGTGGACAACACCGCCCAGGAAGTGGAAATTGAGATCGAAATTGCCACTGGTGTATCACCAGAGCTTACCATGGACGCCCTCTATGCCTTCACCGATTGTGAGGTGTCCATTTCTCCCAATGCCTGTGTGATCATTGACGAGCGCCCCCATTTCCTCGAAGTCAATGAAATTCTTCGGCTTTCTACCTTCCACACCAAAGACCTGCTGCAAAAGGAACTGGAGATTCAACTGGCCGAGCTGAAAGAAAAGCTTCTGTTTTCCTCGCTGGAAAAAATCTTCATCGAAAACCGGATTTACCGCGACATTGAGGAGGCCGAGACCTGGGGAGCCGTGATCGAAACCATCGACAAGGGCCTGGAGCCCTTCAAGCAACAGTTTTATCGGGAGATCACAGAGGAGGACATCATTCGGCTAACGGAGATCCGCATCAAGCGAATCTCCAAATTCAACACCTTCAAAGCCGATGAGCTGATGCGGGATCTCGAAGAGCAAATTGCTCAAACCGAGCATCACCTGGCACATCTCACAGACTACACCATCAATCACTTCAAGCGTCTGATTGAGACCTACGGCAAAGGCCGGGAACGCAAAACCGTGATCGAATCCTTCGACACAATTCAGGTGCAGCAGGTGGCGGTAGCCAATGAAAAACTCTACGTCAACCGCAAAGAAGGCTTCGTCGGATACGGCCTGAAAAAAGACGAATACGTCTGCGACTGCTCTGATCTCGACGACATCATCGTTTTTCGCTCTGACGGCAAATACCTGGTCACTAAGGTATCAGACAAATCGTTTGTGGGTAAAGACATCATCCACATAGATGTGTGGAAAAAGAATGAGGAAAGAAAGATTTATCATGCCATTTACCGGGACCCCAAAGTCGGCAAAAATTTCGTGAAGCGATTTGCCGTAACGGCCATTACCCGCGACCGGGAATACGATATCACGAAAGGAAGCAACGGATCGAAGCTCATCTATTTTCAAGCACACCCTAACAGCGAATCTGAAGTTGTCACGGTCCAACTCACACCCACCTGCCGGGCCAAAAAGAAGGTATTCACTTTCGACTTTGGTGACCTGGCGATCAAAGGCCGGGGTTCCCAGGGCAATGTGCTGACCAAATACCCCGTTCGGAAGGTTACCCAAAAAGAAGTAGGCTCCGCCACCCTCGGGGGAATCAACATCTGGTATGACGGCCACACTGGCCGCCTCAATACCGAAGAGCGTGGCGATTATGTCGGAGAATTTGACACAGAGGACACCATTCTGGTCATTTACAGTGATGGAAGCTACGAAGTGACCGATTTTGAACTCACACACCGGTACGACTTCAAAAAAGTGCTCGAGGTGCGAAAGCTCACCGAGGAAACCGTGGTGACCTCCCTCTATTACGATGGGGAATCCAAAGATTACTATGTCAAGCGATTCCAGGTCGAGACAGCTACCCTTGACAAAAAATTCCCCTTCATCTCCGAAGCTGACTCATCAAGACTGATTCTTGCTACGACAGAACGGCACCCGCATGTCGAGTACAAAGCATCCACAAAGACCAAGAAAAATGAACCGGTAACGGTCGATCTGGAAGCATTTATTGACGTGAAGGGCTGGAAAGCCATGGGCAACAAACTGGATCGGCGGAACGTGAGTAAAATCAAACAGATTGCATCCCTTAAACCCGAGTCAAAGGAGAAACTGAGCACCGGAGATTCCATTGAGTGGGATGTGAGTCCAGACACCAAAGGCGACCAGCAGGATTTGTTTTCCTGAGTGAAAAAGCCAGTAGGTTGTGAGCTTCCTTTTTTTTGCCATAAATTGCCAATTGATAGCGAAATCCCTCCCATATGAAGTCATTTCGGCGTGATGTTCTTGCAATGACGGTTCTGACCTTTTTGGGGCTGTTGGCTTCTTGCAGTGAGCCAGCTCCTGACAATCCCGTTTTGCAACTGGAAGAAAGGTATCACAGGCTCACCAGCGGCGAAGGCACGCGTGAAGCTATCGACAGCACCCGGAAGGACCTGATTACCGCGTATGTTGCCTATGTGGATGCACACCCTCAGGACTCCCTGGCCGTTTTGTATCTCGATTGGGCAGCCATGCTCCATTCCGCAGAGCCCAGCGAAAGCCTCCAGGCCATCCGACTGTTTGAGCGGCTCATAGAAGAATATTCCGACTCGGGCAAAGCAGCGGAAGCCCTATTCATGAAAGCATACGTGCTCAATAATTCGCTACAAGATTACGAGCAGGCCCGAATCTATTATCAGCAGTTTCTGGATCAGTATCCCGATCATGGTCTCGCTTCTGATGCAAGAAACGAGTTGGAGATCATGGGCATCCCAATAGAAGATATTTTCGACTCTCTCCCGATAGATTCCACTACCAGCGAGGAATAGCAAGCCTTCGACATTCCGAAAAAAACGACCTTCTGTAACGAATCATTTGAAGTCGTGCTGGTTTTCTCCCCAGCATGGTTCATTTTCGTCATGGTTGGCGTCGAATGGCACAACTTTCGCCTGTGCTGCACCGTTAACAGTACTCGATATGTGACCTGCCTTCGATCCGAAAGAGAACCTGCTATGCGCCTATTTCATTCCATTTCACGCTTTTTTGGCTCCCTGCCCGTGTTGGTCGGGCTGGTGGCGGTATTGTGGAGTTGCGACAACACGACGGAGCCTCCCACGCCCCGCGAGAGATCTTTTCTCTCGGTCATACATGCCTATGACGGTGTGCAGTCGATCGACATAGAGCTGGAAACGTACGGAGAGGCCAAAACGGTATCAGAAGCCCTGCTGTTTACCCAATCCTGGCCTCCGCAAGGATATGCATCCCTGTTGAGCGAAGCAGGAGAAACGGCAGGTGACACGGGAGTCGTGATCAGGCTCAGGGATTGGAGGAGCAAGGAACAGATGGCACCGGATCGGGTGCTGCGCTTGTTTCCCGGTGGCAAAACCACCGTTGGCATCATCGATTCATTTGGCACCCCCGATCTGATTCAGATCAGAGATGAATTTGACCAGCCCGCTCCGGGACGCTGCAATATCAGGTTTATGAATCTGTCGAATCTGTATCCTGCAGTGGACTTCGAATCGACCAACGACAGCGTATTCATTACAAGGATTAACTACCTCCTCGCTTCCAAGTTCGAGGAGCAGGCAGCCGATACATACACGTTCTATCTGAGGCATAGCTTTACCCGCGAAAAGCTGGATTCTCTGACCAATGTTGATCTGAGGCCACGAAAAACGTATAATATCTATCTCACACAGGATGGGGACAGCTCCAAACTGGGAATGATTGAACTGGAATAACTCATGAATAGCATATTGCGAGTAATTATCCTGGCTATTATTCTGGGTGGTGCCCTGCCCCTCTCGGCACAATTCAAGTATCGTGTCGCCATGGGTAGAGCTGAGGCTGGCTTTTCTTTCCTCGACCTGAGTCACCTCAATGCGGTGCTGGAAGATGAAGGCTATGCTGTTCTGAACCCTTCAGTGTTTGCCTTTGGACTTGCCGCTCATCGGTTTCACGGCCGATTTATCTACGGCGGAAAGCTCTATAATTACATGATTGCCAAATCTCAGTTTGACTTTCAGCTGGCCAGCATGAACTATCACTATCTGGTGCCGTATGTCGGAGCCCTATTTTTCAAGGATGAAACCGAGATGATGGTCTATGGAACAGTAGGGGGCGGATTGGGGATCGCCAATCTGAAAGCACGCGATATTGGCGAACAATTCCACACCAACCATACCACCTCAGGATTTCTCTTTGATGCTGCCCTACACCTGAGCCATAAGTTTGCAGAGGTTGAAGGGGAAACCAAAGGATTTGAGCTGGGTGCTTCTCTCGGTTATCAGTTTGCGCCGGAATCGGCCTTTGTACTGGAAACATTTGCCAACACAGAGACGGGGATCCCGGTGGCTCCATCTGGATTGTATTTTCGGGTTTCCCTGGGAATGATGTCCTGGTAGCCAATCTGATGAATGCCTTACACAGATGCTTTTTCGTGCAAGGGACGTGATCATTTCAGCTGCAGCACTGGTGATGCTCAGTCCGCTGTTTCTGCTCGTTATCCTTGCGCTGGCCATCACACAAAAAAAGGTGTTTTTCCGGCAAAGAAGACCCGGCCTGCACGAACAGCCTTTCTGGCTGATCAAATTCAGCACCCTCTATGATGCCCCGCCAGGCTGGTACGAATACGAACGGCAACAGGAACGCCTGACACCTGTCGGAAAATATCTTCGAAAATGGTCGCTGGACGAGCTTCCGCAGCTCTGGAATGTCATGAGAGGAGAAATGAGCCTCGTTGGTCCCAGGCCTTTGCTAATGTCTTATCTGCCCTTGTATTCCCCGCAGCAGCGAAAACGGCACGAGGTGCTGCCAGGCATCACCGGCTGGGCACAGGTGCGCGGACGTAACGCCCTCTCATTCACAGCGCGTTTCGAATATGATGTCTGGTACGTGGATCACAAATCCTTCTCTCTGGATCTCAAAATCCTCCTTTTTACTGTGAAGCAGGTCTTCAAGACCAGAGAAGTGTATGTGGATGATCAGACGACCTCCCCGCTATTTGACGGAACCAACTAAACCAGCCTCAGCTGCTGTGGCTTCACGCCAGGAATCAGTAGTTTTGTCCCCATGGCTTCACACGTCCCCGATATTCGCCTGGCAGATTTTCGATATGACCTGCCCGTCTCCCGAATTGCCCAGCGCCCTCTCCACCAGCGCGACCACTCCAAATTACTCCAGTATCGCCAGGGGCAGATATCCCATCATCACTTTTTCGACCTTCCCGGTCTTCTGCCCGGAAAGAGTATGCTTCTACTGAATGATACGCGGGTCATCAGAGCCCGGCTCTATCTGCGTAGGGACACCGGTGCCCTGATTGAGATTCTTCTCATGCACCCCCACCAACCTGTAGAGGTCCACAGCATGATGCAAGCCAGCAAACCGGTAATTTGGGAATGCATCATCGGAAATAAGAAAAAATGGAAACCCGACGAACAACTCCGGAGGGAGCTTGAGGTAGATGAGCAACCGCTTAGTCTCCTCATTAACTGGCACGACAGGGAGCGAAATCTTGTGCGAATGTCATGGGACAGAGACATCCCCTTTGCGGCCTGGCTGCAAACAGCCGGACAGCTCCCGCTGCCTCCATACATCCACCGGGATGCTGATGAAGCAGACATGCTAACTTATCAAACGGTATATGCCGAACAGGAAGGTGCAGTTGCTGCCCCGACGGCTGGTCTGCATTTCACCGATGATGTGTTTGCTGCCCTCGCTCAGCAAGGAATCCAGACCTTGCGGGCCACCCTGCATGTGAGTGCCGGAACCTTTTTGCCGGTGAAAACCGACAACCCGGCTGATCACGATATGCATCAGGAACAAATGGTCATTACCCGGACTACTGCCGAAACTCTGCTGCAACAAATTGAAGCTGGAGACCCGCTGGTGGCTGTGGGCACCACCTCCATGAGATGGGCAGAAAGCCTCTACTGGCTGGGCGTGAATATTGGGGAGGGAATTATCCCTGAAGCCGGACAGCCATTTCACATCGCCAAACTGGCCCCATATCAGGATCGAACGTGCCCGGATCCAGCCACGGCCATTGGCCATGTGCTACGATGGCTACGTGAAAACAATCTCGAATCCTGTCTGGCCGAAACAGCCATCATGATCATGCCTGGCTATGCGTTTCGACTCTGTGATGGCCTCATCACCAATTTCCACATGCCTGAAACGACGCTCCTGCTGCTGGTCGGTGCATTCGTCGGAGACGACTGGAGAAGGATGTATCAGGCTGCCCTTGACCATGATTATCGCTTCCTGAGCTACGGTGACAGTTCGTTGCTGTGGAAGCACCTAGAAAAAAAAGATGAACACAGGGACAATCCCCTGTAATGTGGAATTGTGCTGAGAAGCGGGGAAAAGAGGGGGTGAACAGAGGAATGGCGAATGAGAAATCCAGATGTTCCATCTGGGACTTTCCATCTGCAGCCAGATACTACTTAGACCAACCTATTTTTAGGTTTGGTGATTCTGACTGATTTCAGGTAGAGTGGATCCAGGGCTTCCGTGTCTTCAAACTGTCTCTTCTGAAAGCGATCCTGAGCCTTCGGGATCATTCCTTTGGCTTCATAAGCCTGGCCAGGGAGAAAGAGGCAGCCGATTTGACCGACAAACAGATGGCGGCACTTTTCCACCCCATTTCCCACAAACAAATGGGGTCCCTCCTGCAACCAGTCGGAAAGGCTGCCAGCCTCCATGATCATGGCCTGTGGCGAATGGCGTTCTGCTCCATGCTGGTCGTACATGGCGATATACACCTCCATGCGGCGGGCATCGGTCATTGCGACGATTGGCGCATTCAGTTCCCGAGCCAGCGGCAGGACATTGCCCGCCAGTGCCTGCAGGCTGTTGACAGCAATGATGGGGCAGCCGGCTGCAACAGCCATACCTTTGGCTGTGGACAAACCGACCCGAAGGCCGGTGTAGGATCCCGGCCCAATGCTGACCACCACCGCATCAATGTCTTCGAACCCCCAGCGAAGGTTGTTCATCACCTGCCGGATCATGGGTGCGATGAGTCTTGCGTGGCCTTTCTCTACCTCCAGGGTGAGGGAGGCTACACATTGGTCTCCATCTGCCAAGGCCACGCTGGCCGTCGGAGTCGAGGATTCAATGAGCAGCAAACGCGGTGAATTTTCCATACCGCAAAGATAGAGAATCCGAAACAGGAGGGGAATTTTCCTATTTTTGCCTACCAAATAAAGCGATATGAACCCTGACAGCATCCTATGGCTCATTCTCGGCATCATCATTCTGAGCCAGATCTTCGACTGGATTCTCTCAGCCCTCAACATGAAAGCTCATACGCCTCAGGTTCCTGCAGCCCTGGCTGAGGAAGTGGATCCGAAATCATACGCCCGGAGTTATGACTATCACCGGGCCAATTTTCGATTCGGGCTGATCCAGTCTGTGATCAGCTTTGCCGTGATCATTATCTTTTTGGCCATTGGCGGTCCAGGGTGGCTTGACGAACAGCTGCGGCAGGTGACAGCGCATCCAGTTTGGCTGGCGTTATTGTTTTTCGGCGTGTTGTATATCGTCTCCGACCTGCTGTCGATCCCTTTTTCCTGGCACCAAACCTTCGTGATAGAGGAAAAATTTGGCTTCAATAAAACGACGCCCAAAACCTTCTGGCTGGATAAGCTGAAGGGGTATCTGCTTGCCATGGTGCTGGGAGGTGGAATCATGGCCTTTCTGGTGTGGCTGGTGGGTGCCCTCGGACCTTCATTCTGGTGGTGGTTCTGGTTGTTTCTGGGCGTGGTGATGGTGGTGATGAATTTGTTTTATACCAGCTGGATTTTACCCTTTTTCAACAAGCTCACTCCTATGGAAGAGGGGTCACTGCGCAGCGCCATAGAAGATTATGCCAGGGGGGTTTCTTTTCCACTCATGAACATTTTTGTAATCGACGGCTCCAAACGCAGCGCCAAAGCCAACGCTTTTTTCTCTGGCATGGGAAAGCGAAAAAAAGTGGTTCTCTACGATACACTGATTGAGCAACAGGAGCAGGAGGAGCTGGTTGCTGTGCTGGCACATGAAATTGGCCACTACAAAAAGCGGCATATCTATCAGGGCCTTGCTCTTAGCCTGCTACAAACCGGACTGATGCTGTTCATCCTGTCGCGAGTATTATTTTCACCGGAACTTTCGCAGGCACTTGGTGCAGAAGAATCCTCTATCCATCTCAACCTGATTGCTTTTGGTTTGCTTTACAGCCCGATTTCCACGGTGCTAGGAATTCTGATGAACATCTTTTCGCGGAAAAATGAATTCGAAGCAGATCGGTATGCAGCAGAGACCTACGGTTCTGCGCCATTGCAAAAGGCCCTCCTGAAACTCCACACAAAAACGCTCAGCAATGCCACGCCGCATCCGTTGCACGTGTTTGTGAATTACTCTCACCCGCCACTGATCCGAAGGCTGGAAGCCCTGCGGCAGGTACAATAGGATAGGCGAATCGATGGGAGGCCGTGTGGCCCACTCAAGCTTTTTCGGCTTCCAGGCGCCTCAGCTCCTGGTCGGCCTGCTGGAGTTCCCGTAGCGTGTCAAGGACCAGTTGGGGCACCACTCCTCCACCGGCAAGAGACCTCGGGTGCTTATACCGCCGG
>CAZLKP010000056.1:0-16105 GCA_964560095.1 uncultured Bacteroidia bacterium | reverse complement strand
AGTGAAGCTCAATCAGCTTCTGGAACATGACCGGCGGGGCATGCATCATATCAAGGTCCGTGGATTTACCATCGAAACACCCGGCTTCATAGTCAATGAAAGTGAACTCATCTGGGGCGCCACTGCCATGATACTCGCTGAGCTCGCTCATCTGGTGGAGGAATGGAAAAGCGGGAGAGTATAGGGAACAGAGAAAGAAACCCTTTTTCTGCACTACTTCGAGGAATAAAGGAAGGAAAGAAGGTAGGATTGGAGGCCTGTGGCTTGAGGTCGGTATGCCTGTATGTTCAGGGTTTATAGTGCTGAGGGGCTTGTTCCTACGTGCAGAAAACAGGAACTTTTTTATTTCTTCCCTACGGACTCAATATTTCTGACCTTTGGCCGGTTGCTGAAGGTTGCATAAGCACTGACCTCTCAACTCCTTTCAAACACTCCAACCCACCTCAGGTAACTGTCCGCATAAACCTCTCTGAAGTTTTCCACGCGAAAGAGGGTCAGGGGAAGATGAGGTGCCTTCTCGAGAATTCGCTGTTTCAGCGCCATGGGGTCATAATGACGGGAAAAATACTGATACCAGTTGCAATAGCGGAGCTTGGCTCGCGGGTCGAGCTTCGGTCGGTGACATTTGAGAAGATTGTAGCCCGGATCAATGTGAATGGTGTAGGTATGGGCTAGGTAGAACGGCAGAATAACCGCCTTGCCTCCAAGTTTGAGCACTCGCTCCAGTTCCTGAAAAAACAGGGAATCGCTGTTCCCTTCAAAATGCTCTAGCGAACAATGAAGGGTCACCGCATCGACCGATTGGTCGGGAAGGTCTAGTTCGTGAGCCCATCCTCCGATTTTTTGCCCGTGAACCCCTCGTGGATAAATCAAATCCTGTTGGTAGGTGGTGGCTCCTGTTTTCCGTCGGAGAATGTCGGAGAACGGAGATGTGCAGGCAGCCATGTCAACAAACACAGAGGTGCTGTCCAGCTCAAAAAAAGCCGTCGAAACATAATGCTCCAGCGTCTTTTCCGTGAAATTTTGCTCAGGGTCCTGGCCACCACCATAATAGTCGGCCGGATAACCTGCCTCCCGGATCCATTGTTGATACCCCTGACTATCAATCCGAAAGGGAAGTACCGGGACGCCCATCTGTTCAAATTCCCGGCTCATCGCGTCATCCAGTTCGGGATGCTTCAGGTGTTCATCGGAAATATGTCCTTGGCCGATGGGCTGACCCTGATACCTGCTCCGGATCAGGGGAAACCAGTCGGCAGACCGGTTGAGCCAGTCATGTGACCAATGATAAACAGGGCGTAACATCGACCTAATCATGCTTAAATGTACATAAGCTTCCTGATAATGATGAAGATTTCATTTCAGCTCTGCTGAATGACCCGTATATTTCCTCCTCCACACCAATCAAGGATTTCTGTGAGACAATTATTCCTTTGCTGCTTGATATCAGGAATTCTCTTTTCCTGTAGTGAGCCTTCGACAACCTCCTCAACAATTTCTGCCTCTGATCATCAATGGATGATCGACACGCTGGCTATCCTGGCGCGCGATGCCAACCCGGAGGAGGTGTATTCTCTCAATACGGCCAGGGCGCTGGCCTACGGCGACCAAATCGGACCAGGCATTGATCCCCAGCAGCAGGCAAGAGCCACCTTTTTGCGGGGGGAAGAATTACTTAATTCCGGCAAAACGGAATCAGCTATCAAGCAGTTTCAGACATTGCTGAGAGCGATCAGTGGCAACGAACCACAGCTCAGCACGCACAACAAACGCATCTTTGAGCGCATTGGCCTGTCCTTTCTCCGCCTCGGCGAGCAGAAAAACTGTATGATCAATCACACGGCAGAATCTTGCGTGATGCCCTTTCGAGGAGGCGGAATCCACACCTGGACGGAAGGATCTCGGATCGCGATTCAAATATTCAGTGAGATTCTGGAGACCTTCCCCAATGATCTCAACTCCCGCTACCTCCTCAACATCGCCCACATGACTCTGGGTACCTGGCCAGAGGGGGTACCGGAGGTATTGCGGTTGCCGGAAACTGTGTTGGGAGAAGGCAGAGATGATTTTCCAGAATTCGAAGATGTGGGCATGGCCACTGGCACTGCTATCAACGGTCTTTCCGGTGGGGTCGTGATTGCGGATGTTGACGGAGACGAATTGTTGGACATCATGGCTTCTTCTTATGGGTTTGGTGATCCGCTGGCATTGCTGGTAGCACAGAAATCAGGTGGATTTGTGAACCGCTCCTCCGAGGCAGGCCTGGATGGCATCACCGGAGGCTTGAATCTCGTTCAGGCCGATTATGACAACGATGGTGATACTGATGTGCTGGTGTTGCGTGGCGGGTGGTATGGTGAAGGGGGATATTTACCGAACTCATTGCTTCAGAACCAGGGAGACGGAACCTTCAGAGACGTGACCAGATCTTCCGGAATCCTTTCTTTTTTTCCTACACAAACAGCGGTGTGGTCCGATCTGGATACTGATGGGTGGCTGGATCTGATCATTGGAAATGAGAATGAGGCCATCGAGTGCTATCACAATCAGCGGGATGGTACCTTTTTGGAAATGGGACTGGATGCCGGTCTATCCCAACAAGTTTATGTCAAAGGCCTGACAACAGGTGATTACGACAGAGATGGTAAGGTTGACGTGTATGTTTCCGTATTAGGCGGGTCCAACCTTCTGTATCACAATGATAGTCAATCAGGACAGATTGCATTTTCCGAACGGGCCATTCAGTCGGGTGTGTCGGAGCCCCGTCATTCTTTCCCGACCTGGTTTTGGGATGTGGATCAGGATGGGTGGTTGGATATCTATGTGAGCAGTTATGATGTGAATGAACTCGATCAACTGGCGGGGGAGTTGTATGCAGAGGCTGCTGGGTTTGCCGTGACAAAAGACCGACCCAGGTTATATCGCAATCGGGGAGACGGAACATTTGAAGACATCACTGTTCGGGCAGGACTTGACCGTTTGGCCTGGGCCATGGGCAGCAGCTTTGGGGACCTCGATAACAATGGTTTTCCCGATGTCTTTTTGGGTACAGGTGCTCCGGACATGAGTGCGCTTTTACCCAATCAGGTGTATCGAAATCTGAATGGAATATCCTTTGAGGAGGTGATCCGTGCAGGTCGATTTGGGCACCTGCAGAAGGGGCACGGTGTGGGATTCGCAGATTTCGATCTGGATGGGGATCAGGATGTATACCTCGTTGTGGGCGGGGCCTACGAAGGCGACACATTTGTGAATTCCCTGTATCGGAATCCCGGTACCAAAGGTCACTGGATAAGTCTCTGGCTCGAAGGGCAATCTGCCAACCGTTCTGCCCTTAATACCCGCATAGAAGTGGATGTTGTGATGCCGAATGGGTCTTCACGCACCTTTTTTCAACAAATCAGCCCCGGCAGCAGTTTTGGTGGTAACTCTCTTCGCGCCGACATCGGTCTTGGCAATGCAGATTCCGTTTCTGAGATCCGCGTGAAATGGCAAGCTTCCAGCCACCCTGTGGATACATTCCCAGACGTAAATATCGACCGGGCTTATCGGCTTTCTGAAGGTGGCAAACTCAGAGAGGTTACAACGCCCGGCGTCAGTCTATCAGGTTCATCTCATGATCATACACATGAATAAGATTCCGACCAGCCAACTTGGCCCTACGCGCTTAACGGTCACAAAGCTCGGTCTTGGCCTCGCAGCTCTGGGCCGCCCGGGCTACATCAACATCGGTCACAGCCGGGATCTCTCCGGAAGATATGCCCCGGCCGACCTCGAAAGCTTGGCACACGAAGTGCTTGATGCCGCCTGGAATGCAGGGGTTCGTTACTTCGATGCTGCGAGATCCTATGGAAGAGGAGAAGAGTTTCTGGGTAGCTGGCTGAATCAAAAAAAACTTGAACCCGATGATGTGGGCGTAAGTTCCAAATGGGGGTATACCTACACGGCCAATTGGCAGGTGAAAGCGGAGAAGCATGAAGTGAAAGAGCACACCCTTCCTGTGCTGCAAAGGCAGTGGAAAGAATCCAGAGCAAACCTCAATGGGTTTCTCGGACTGTATCAGATTCATTCGGCCACCCTAGAAAGCGGGGTTCTGGATCGACAGGATGTGCTGGAAGAACTCGCAAGGATTCGTGACAAGGGTATCTACATCGGGCTAAGCCTGAGTGGTGCGCAGCAGGCAGAAACCCTGGAAAAGGCCCTCGACATCCGAATCGGAGAATTCCCCCTGTTTTCCACCGTCCAGGCCACCTGGAATATTCTGGAACCTTCTATTGGTCCACTCCTGGCCCTGGCTCATAATTCCGGCATGGGCATCATTCTCAAAGAAGTATTGGCCAATGGTCGGCTGACTTCCAGAAATACCCGCCCGGAGTTTGAGCATAAACGGGAGATGTTGGAACGTGAAGCTGAGGTTCTGGAAACCACAATAGAGGCGCTTTCTATCGCAGTAGCCCTCTCTCAGCCCTGGGCCGATGTGATTTTGTCGGGTGCAGCCAATGTCGATCATCTGCTCGAAAACCTGCAGGCATTCGATGTGCCGGTTGAGCAAATCGATAAATCTGTGTTAGAAAGCCTGAAGGAAGAACCAGACATTTATTGGAAAACCCGAAGCGGTCTGGTCTGGAATTAACCCATATCCCATGACCGACTTCACAACCAGTTGGTCATGTCTTTATTCGCACTTCCTCCCGAAAAATTGCTCCATTTTGTATGGCAGGGCCTTAGGTTTGATATCCGCGATCTGCGAACTACATGTGGTCTGACCGTAAAGATCCTCCATCCTGGCACCTGGAACCACGATCAGGGGCCTGATTTCCTCCATGGCCGGGTGTTAATTGATGGGGTCGAATGGTTTGGGCAAATCGAACTTCATGTCGAAGGAGAAGACTGGTATCGGCATGGTCATGAAACCGATGAACACTATAACTCGGTGGTGCTGCATGTGGTCCACAAAGCCTCAAAACGACCTGTGACCAGACAGGATGGCACGACCATTCCGGAGGTGGTAATTGGCAACAGGATTTCCCCTACCATACACGCCCGGTATCGGGAATTTCAGCTGGCAGATTCTACGCTTGCCTGCGCCAGCCGAATCCAGGACATGCCATCGGATCGGGTTCTTCGCTGGCTAGACAGGCTCAGCATTGAGCGGATGGAGGACAAAGCGGCCCGCATGCAGCAAAAACTTCAGTCCCGGATTCACGACTGGCATCAGGTGCTTTGGGAAGAAATGGCAGCCATGCTGGGTGGTCCGGTTAATGCAGATGCCTTCCGGGACCTGGCCAGGAGGGTCTCAGCGAAAGTGATGAACAAAGAAGCCGGGCACCGTCTCCACCTCGAAGCTATGCTTTATGGGGCAGCGGGCATGCTAACTGCCGGTGGAGAGGCCTATGTACAGTCGCTCCGGGCGGAGTGGCAATATTTGCAGGCCAAGCATCAGATTCAGCCCGTTCGGGAAGCCGTTCGCTTTTTGCGCATGCGCCCATCTGCCTTCCCAACCCTTCGCCTATCACAATTGGCCGATATCTGGCATCGGATGGATAACCTGATGCCATTGCTTGAGCGGGATGGCATACGCACCTTTCTGGGGACCGAAATTTCTGCTTCAAACTACTGGCGCACGCACTATCGCTTTGGCGAAAAGGCGAAGCCGTCTTCTAAAAACCTGGGAAGGAATCAAAAAGGCGTGTTGGTGGTGAATGTGCTGCTACCGTTGGGTTGGCTCTACCAAATTGCTCATGGACGCGATCACCCTTCAGATTGGTTGGAAGAGGTTTTACTGTCTTTACCTCCCGAAAACAACCGCCACATACGACCATTCACAGACAAGGGCTGGCCCAATGGACATGCCCTCCACAGCCAGGCCATGGTTCAGCTTCACAAACAATACTGTGTACACAAGCGATGCCTGGATTGCCATGTCGGGCAATATTTGTTGGAACCGAAGAACTGAAGAACAAAGAACCGTTGAACAGGAAATTGAATACCAGAAACATTTGACAAGAAGAAAAAGAACGTGAAATCACGATTTGATTTGCAGGATCGTTATCAGCACCAAAACTGTCAAGAGGAAGATGAGCGGCCAGCCACGGTGATTTCTTCCATCATCTTCCCTGGAGGAAAAATCTCGTTCGGCTATGCATCATGCTGAAAGCCTCCTCTCCCTTCCTCTGCTTCTTGTTTTTCTGTTCGGTATCCTCTTGTTCGACATTCCTCTGTTTATACAAACTTCCCAACTATTTCGCCTGCAAAGGCATACACATCCGCGAGAGCTTCCGTGTCGCGCTTTTGGGTTTTCCAGCCGTGATCGGCACCCTTCAGCCAGACGAGCCGAGTCCGTTGGCCGAGATGTTCCACCACCGGTGCCCACAGGTCGGGTTGAACAAAGGTGTCCCGGTCGCCGGATAAGAACAACATCGGTTGCGGAACATCTGACAAATGAGCAGCCCTGTCATTGCCTGGGCGGCCGGGTGCATGCAGCGGCCAGGAAAAGAGGATAAGCTTTTCTACCTCGGGAATCATGCCTTCGGCAGCTGCCATGGTTGTCATTCGCCCGCCAAAGGAGTGTCCGCCGGCGAAGCGCGGCAGACCCGGAGCCAGCGTTGCGACTTTTTCGGTAGCCTCCCGGACTGTGGATAGACTCACGATCTGCGGATCCCTGCCCCCTCCACGCTCCCGAAAGGGAAAGTGGAAGCGAAACACAGCGAGCTGCTGACGAAGCAACACGGCGGCCAGAGCTTCCATGTGGGGATGGTCCATCCCGGCTCCGGCTCCGTGGCCAAGAGAAAAGACGCCAACAGGAGAATCTGGTACCTGAAACAAAAAGGAAACCGGATCCTTATCGGGATGAGCCATAAAGGATCCGGTTTGGGTGGAATGATTCATCAGGTCTAAAACTGAACGGTCACAGTAACCGTTTCTTCCCCGCGCTTCACAGTTACTTCTGCCTGGTCTCCCGATTTATAGGTGCCGAGGGCATCCATGTATTCGTAAATATCTTCGATGTCCATATCGTCCATCCGGATGATCAAATCTCCATCTTGAAGTCCGGCTTTTTGGGCTGGGCGGTCGTCCAGGACTGCGTCGATGCGCATTCCTGAACCTTCTCCCACGTAATCGGGCATCACCCCGAGCGAAACTTTGTAACGAGCTGCCTGCCGACCCTGGCTTTCGTCTTTGGTTTTGGTGTATGCCAGTTTGTCGGCTTCATCAAGGTGCGCAATGAGATCAATTACAAAATCAGATACCAGCTGAATTCCTTCAAAATTGATCAGGTGACTATCATCGGCAGGTGTATGGTAATCCTCATGCTGGCCTGTGAACAGATGCAGGACTGGAATTTCTTTCAGGTAAAAAGAGGTATGGTCAGATGGGCCAATGCCGGAGTCAGAGGTTTTGACGGTGAGGCCATCGATCGCGATTTTGTCAAATGCCGGCTTCCAGGCCGGTGAGGTTCCTGCACCGTTCACAGCAAGAATTCCTTCTTCATTTAGCCTGCCGACCATGTCCATGTTGATCATATAATTGATGCTTTCGAGGCCGAGGGTTGGTGCATCCACATAGTGCTTGGAGCCATATAAGCCGAGTTCTTCGCCAGAGAATGCCAGAAACAGGTAGTTGTTGTTGTTGGCTCCAGACTCTTTCAGACGGGTGGCCACATCCAACAAGGCAGCAATGCCGCTGGCGTTATCATCTGCTCCATTATGGATGGAATGGTCGTTTGGTGCTCTCGAACCAAAATAGCCATGTCCCAGGTGATCATAGTGAGCGCCAATGATGATGGTGTGTTCGGCGCCGTTGTCCAGAAATCCCAGTACATTATTACCGGTTCGTTCTTCTCCATCTTCTGGAGCGGCGTGAGGATTGGTGTTAAACCGAAAGTCAAAAGCCTGGAACCAGCCGTTGGCCCCGCCGGCCTGCAGTCCTATATCAGCCATTCTCCCTGCGATATAGTTGGCGGCCATTTCTTCTCCCTTGGTGCCGGTTTCGCGTCCTTCGAGGTAATCTGAAGCGAGATACACCACATCTACCCGGATGTCGTGAAGAGCATCTGGTTGCTGAGCCAGACCCAACCCCGCCATCCCGATCAGGCAGGATGTCAAAATGATTCTGAAGAATATGTTCATGAGTTAACAATCGATTTTGATTGGAAAATTTCTTTGCAAAATAACAAAAGATGAAGTCTTATGGGAGGTCAAGGTCCGTTTGGCAACACTCCTTGTACCATTTCCTCATCATGACCTCATTACCCATTGCTCGACGACTTTGAATATTGTTCTTTTTGATAGCGCAAAAAGAATCAAAAATTCGGGTATGCCGATAGCTGAAGGGTCAAGTGTTTTAACTTCAGCACTATTCACTCTGCGCGCTGACCTTTCCGAAATTTCCCTCCTCTGCCAGAAGCAGACAGGCGGGCGGGGGCCAGGTTGCTATCTTCTCCCCCCTGAATCGTGAACTTCGAACTCAAACTTCCCCCATTCATCCTTCTCCCACAGCCATTTTCCAGATCCAGATTCCCTGAATCACTACCAGGCTGCCAAGCAGAAGCCAGGCACTCCAGTGGCGGATACGGAGCGATTCCCAGGAAAATTCTTTCGCGCGAAAAGCAGCCCACGCAAACATCGGTAACAGGGGCAGGTGATAGGTCGGATGGGCGAATGCCAGCACATAAGGCATCGTATAAGCGGCGCACACAGCCAGCCACATAAGCCGCTCCCGGTGCAGCCATTTTCCACTTCCCCAGCCATACCAGGCCATGACGAGCAGTGTCATGTAGCACAGAGCGTCCAGCGCCAGCATCACCATGCCCCAGACTTTCGATTGTCGGTACATGGTCGCCCCAGCAAGGGTATCAAAACTTAGAAAAGTCATCAGGCGGGAAGTCGCCCGTATGAGAAATTCACCAGGTTCCTCCCGGATGTGTTGCCAGGCCAGTCGTCGGAAGGCCAGTTCTTGTGTGCCGTCCGACAGGGCCCGCACACTATCGATTTCTGCATAAAGTTCTTCATACTCTGGGTGATCCTGGAAATCGTGAGATCCCAATAGCCAGGTTTTGTATTCAGGTGTCCAGGGATTGTTGCCGAGATAAAAATTGTAACTGTTCGCCGTATTGATCCAGATCAGTCGGTTTTCCTGCTGATACAGTCTGGCTTCCCATAGGCCCAATACCAGCACAGCGACGGCGGCAGGAAGAATGAGGCCCTTCCAACTTTGTCTGCTCCAGAAGTACCCGGCCAGGAGGATTGGCCAGAGGGCTACACTGGCTCCCCTGAATAAGGCCATCAACCCCATGCTAAGTCCGAGCCCCAACTGCTCTTTCCAGGGGACATTGCCCCAGGTGCCGCCAATCCATTGCCAGCACATCAACAACAGAATGGTGACAGGCATGTAAGTGAGGGGCACCACAGACTGGTAAATAAAGGCTGGAAAGACCAGGAAAATGGCTTTGAGCCACCATCCTCGACTGTTGGTTTGTCTTTCGAAGACAACCGTTCGTAGAATCCAGAAAAACAGCACCCACATCCCCAAAGACAGCGTCATACCCAGCCATTTGGTGCTGATGCCCAAACACATGCCACCTGCAAGGAGATGAGGCAGGCCAGGTGGCCAGTATGGATCAATCCAGCCGGAATCGTGAAGAGATTGAGCGGCTTCCAGGTACCAGGAAGCATCACCCGGCCAGTGGTCTGCCAGAATAAATTTACCATACGCCAGCCGGACCAGCACTGAGAGCAGCAGCAGGGCAAGCCAGGGTGACAATACGGAAGACTGGTTAGAGGACATGTATTACATGACTGTTTGGGCGGAGTGTATATAATATTTGCCCTTCAAACCTCGGATGGAAGCAATATGTTTGTCTGAGAATCACCTTCATGCCAACAAATCATGATCACGGTAATTAAAATCGGAGGAAAAGTCCTGGAATCGGAGCAACGTCTCGAAGCAGTTCTGTCAGCTATGTCTCGTATTGAAGGAAGGAACATACTTGTGCACGGTGGCGGATCTTCTGCCACGCGTCTGGCAGAGAAAATGAAGGTCCCGGTGAGGATGACAGACGGGAGGCGAATCACAGATGAGGTCATGCTGGATATCGTGACAATGGTTTACGGGGGACTGATGAACAAGCGGGTGGTGGCAGGCCTGCAGGCACAGGGAATCAATGCCGTTGGGCTCACAGGTGCAGACCTGGATGTGATTCGAGCCCACAAAAGACCCGCCGGCCTCGTCGACTATGGCTGGGTTGGAGACATCGACCAGGTGAATCCGGACGCCTTGATTCAGCTTCTGGATCAGCAGGTGGTGCCGGTTCTGGCGCCCCTTACTCACGATGGGCTTGGTCACATGCTCAATACCAATGCGGATAATATTGCCGCTGCTGTCGCTGTTGCACTGGCAGATATTGAGCCGGTGAGCCTGGTGTATTGCTTTGAGCTACCAGGTGTGATGTGGGACCCCGGCGATCCCTCCAGTCTCATCAGAGACATTGATGTCGGCACCTATGAGCAATTGAGAGCCAATGGCACTATATCCGGGGGGATGATCCCCAAGCTGACCAATGCATTCGATGCATTGGCACAGGGGGTGAAGCACGTGATCATTTGTCAGGAATCGGCCTTGTCCTCATTGGAAACGCCCACCTTTATAGGAACTATCCTCACACATTGAGAGTCGGCAATCAGTCTATCCGCTTTGTAAGACTCCCCCTGCCACCAGCGGATTTTTTTTGTACGAATATTGAATCAATTCAATGGTAAATCATTTAAGCATCTGTAAATCAGGCAGATAGACCAAGTGGTATAATTTTCGAAAATAGAGATATACTACTACAAATAGGCATTTAGAAACATTAGTCTAGTTTTAATTAATCCAAAATTTAGTTTTTACGAAAAAGCGTAATGACTTATTTGCCATTCGAAATCATCGACTTCACGCACCGAATGTATGAAAGGCAAATTCACACACACGATCTGGTCCCGGTATTATCTCAAACTGCTAATCCTTCTTTGCTTATTTGCAGCAGGATCGCTCATGGTTACCTTGCAAGGGATGCCCATCCTGTTTTACAACATTGGGTCTGGGGTGATGCTTGCTTTGTTTGCCGTGGTCTGTCTGACCTTTTTCCAAACCGGTCGTGACCATGTCAACACGCAGGTAGCTGTGAGCTTTGGCTTGCTGTTATTGTTGGTACACACGGCTCTCTTTTTTGATCCGGGGCAGGGAATGGTTCAGACCTATTTTCTGGTAGCTACGCTGGGATATTCCCTATTATTATCCTCGCCCGAGCAGTTGAGGGGGTATCTGGGGATACAGATATTGCTGATTTGGGGAAATATTCTGCTTGGAAGCGGTTCCCTCAGCTTGATGATTCCGTTTGGAGCCGTTTTTTCCATCTCTGCGGTTTTCTATTATCTGCTGGTGTGCAGAATGATGAAAAAGCAGCGCGATTTATGGTTGGTGAAAAAAGAGGAATCCGAGATCAGGATGTGTCTGGAGCGACAGACGAACTCTCTCCAGGAATACAAATACATCGTCGATCTCAGTTCCAATCTGATCTGCGTCGCTGATTATTCCGGATATTTTCTGGAGGTGAATCCCGCCTTTGTGAAACTGCTCGGGTACACCAAAGAAGAGCTTCTGAGTCGACCCTTCATGGAGTTTGTTCACCCCGAAGATCGCGATAAAACCCGTCGCAAGATTCATCTTCTCAGCGGGAAAAACACCCACGATCCAGGCTTCGAAAACCGCTACATCACCAGATCCGGAGACATTGTTTATCTCAAATGGAATGTAACTGCCGCACCGGAGCGGAGCAAAATCTATGCGATCGTGCAGGATGTTACCGAGCAGAAAATGGCTCAGATGGCCATCCAGGCCTATCAGACTCGGTTGCAATCTCTCTTTGAGCAGGAAACCGTTGGCTTAGCTCTTACGACCCTCGACGGCGTTTTTGTGATGGCCAACCCAGCCATGGAGGCGATTTTGGGTTACGACAAGCGCTTTCTCACCTCTCTGTCGCTCCACGACATTATCTATGCCTCCGACAGGCACTTGCTGGAGGATTCTGTTTATCTCCTGGCGAGAGAAGAGAGAAATACCTTTGCCTTTGATCAGCGATGTATCTGTGAGGACGGATCCCTTAAATGGGTTCGGGCGGAAATCGGCATTCTGAGAAGCGAACAGGGAAAACCTGCCTATCTGGTCTGCACCCTCATCGACATTAATGATCGCAAGACAGCCGAAAATGCCCTCAAAGAATCAGAAGCCTATCTCCTGCAGGCGCAGCGGATCGCCAATATGGGTTACTGGGCAGTGAATCTGGCCGATATGAAGCCCATCTGGTCGGAGGAAACCTACCGAATTCACGGAGTGGACTCATCCGCGCTAGCCCCAACCCTGGAGGCCTCTATCGATTTCTACGACGAAGCTTCCAGGCCCTTAATTACGGAGGCATTTACCCGATGCCTCATCGAAGGGGAGCCTTATGATCTCAAACTGGGCATCATCACCGCTCAGGGAATGCCCAAATGGGTGCGTGTGGTTGGCGAACCGGAATACGAAAATGGAGACGTGGTGAAGGTGTTCGGCATCTTCCAGGATATCACCAATCAGGTGAAAAATGAGCAGGACCTCCAGCAGGCAGGGCTGGACGCAGAGCAGGCAGCTCAGGCCAAAACCATGTTTTTGTCCAACATGAGCCATGAAATTCGTACCCCGCTCAACGCCCTCATCGGATCTACTCATCTGATGCTTCAGGAAAACCCCAGGCCTGATCAGCAGGAGATGCTGGAAATCATGAAATTTTCCGGCAACAACCTCATGACCCTCGTCAATGACATTCTCGATTTTAGCAAAATTGAATCGGGCAAACTGGTGCTGGAACAAATCGATGTGGAGGTGCGGCCCTTCCTCCATGCCATTGTCCAAGCACATCGCTACCGGGCTGCCGAAAAGGAGTTGGACCTGCGCCTCGATATCGATCAGGATGTGCCAGGCATGATCTCTACCGATCCCACCCGGGTCACCCAGGTGATCAACAACCTCATGTCGAATGCCCTCAAATTTACGGAGCAGGGTGAGGTCGTGCTCCAGGCTGATCTCGCACAAAGAAATGACAGCACCTGTCGCCTGCGAATCTCCGTGAAGGATTCCGGCATCGGCATTCCAAAGGAACAGCAGGAACATATTTTTGCCTCATTCACCCAGGCCACGACTGAAACGACAAGAAAGTATGGCGGAACCGGGCTGGGACTGGCCATTTCACGTAACCTGATCCAATTGCTGGGGGGAGAAATCCGGCTGGAAAGTGAACCCGGAAAAGGGTCGGTGTTTACCATCGAGATCGACGTTCCGGTTGTGCAGGTCATTTGCCCGGAGTATTCCGAGAAGCGCATGTCTGATTCCAAACTGGAGTCGCTGGAAGGTACCAGAATTCTGCTGGTGGAGGATAACCAGGTCAATGTTCGGATTGCCCAACGCTTTTTGAAGAAATGGTCGGCGGAAGTGGAAACTGTTCATAATGGTCAGGAGGCTGTGGAGGCCGTCCGAAACAGCCAGTTTGATCTGGTGCTCATGGATATTCGCATGCCAGTGATGGGAGGAGAAGAAGCCACCAAAACCATTCGCACCTTCAACACAGAAACGCCAATCATCGCACTCACCGCTTCTACCCTTTCCGAAGTGAAAAAACAATTCGAGCACATCGGCTTTGATGGGTTTGTGACCAAACCCTTTCGCCCGGCGGAGCTCTTCGATACCATCCGGGAGAAAGTGTCTCTGTCAGTGGACGGGGATTAGGAGGCCGGACCCGAAGGAATGATGACTTTGCGGGGCGTGGTCACAATCATGCCCCACACGATCATACCCTGGGCCAGACAATAGCTAAGCATCACCCAGAACCGGAGGTCGGCGTGCGCAAACTGGCTGGAAAACCGACCGATTGCGATCAGGCTGTCAGAGAGCATGAAAAGCATCGCGCCTGTGAGCACCATCTGGAAACTGCGGAAGTGTACCCGTTCAAACCGGGCTAGGGCAGACAAGCCCATCAGGCCGATGATCAGCGCATAAGCCAGCACCACGATCCGCATCTCGCCCAGATCGGGCCAGAGCCATACGATCAGCCCGGCACAGACCAGCAGAATTGGGAGAATCGACAGGGGACTGCGCCTGAGAATCGGCAGGCCTTCACCGGGCGTAGAACGCCAAAAAAGGGCGATATAGCTTAAATGAGCTAGCCAGAAGGCCGCCACCCCCCACAAAAACCAGCTGTCGCTCACCGAAATCAGAAACAGATCGCCCGCCCAGGAAAAAAGCAGCGCTAAAACCAGCAGCCAGCTATGAGACAGGCGGTCGCGCTCCCGCCAGACCTGCCAGATTAGCGCAGGCATTAACGCGGCTTTGCTGATACTCAATGCCCAGTGTGGCTCGGCCAAGAAAGCCGTTATAGCTAGATGAGTTGCCGCAATCACGGCAAATACCACCATAGGAAGTTTTAAGGAGGAATGTCGATAGCTCATGCCTGATAAACCTTAGAGGGGTGAGCCATGGGCGCGATATGCAATGGCAAACAGCGACTTCCGCAAAAAATCACGCCTGTTGGTATGCATATATGTTTGTTTTTTTCTAGTTTATCAACACACAAATTGAAGCTCAATGATCATTTTTTGATGATTCTTCTCATGAAAAATGACAGACCCCGATCATAAGCGGTGGGATCGGGGCCTTCTACCTTCGGGCTTCCAAAATTTATTGTATTACTCTTAAACCCGGCTGCGTGTTATGAAGACTTATTCCACAGATCACATCAAAAACATTGTGTTGGCTGGTAGTGCCAAAGCTGGCAAGACTACCCTGGCCGAATGCATGATGTTCGAGTCTGGCGTCATCAACAGGATGGGGTCGGTCGATGACGGTAATACTGTCTCGGATTATCATGAAGTAGAGCTGGATCGCAGGAGCTCTGTTTTTTCCTCTATCATGCATGCCGAATGGAGAGGCACGAAAATCAATATCATCGACTCTCCCGGCCAGGACGACTTCATCGGCGAACTCATCGGGGCGCTCCGCGTCGCTGATACCGCCCTCCTCATGGCCAATGCTCAGTATGGCGTGGAAGTCGGCACTGAAATCGCCTGGCGCTACCTCACCAAATACAACAAACCTTCTGTTTTTGTCATCAACCAGTGTGACCAAGCCAAGGCCGATTTCAATCGCAGCGTTGAAGACCTGCAGGAACGCTTCGGTCATGGCGTGGTGATGATGCAGTATCCCTACAACCAGGGAGAAGGATTCGATTCCATCATCGACCTGCTGAAGATGACGATGTACAAATTTCCCGAAGGTGGTGGCAAACCCGAAAAACTGCCCATTCCCGACGAAGAGCGCGAACGTGCCAATGAGCTTCACAACACGCTGGTCGAAGCCGCAGCTGAGCACGATGATACGCTGATGGAATTGTATTTCGAAAAAGGAGAGCTCGACGAAGACGAGCTCCGTAAAGGCCTGCGCATCGGCATGCTGGCCCGGGATCTCTTTCCGGTCTTTTGCCTCTCAGCCAAGCGCAACATGGGCTCCGGCCGCCTGATGGGCTTCCTCGGTAACGTTGCCCCCTCCGCCGGTGAAATCAGCCCTGAAACCTTCGCCGATGGCTCCGAACTCGCCATCTCTTCCGGAGACACGACCTTGTTTGTCTTCAAGTCTTCCAACGAAAAGCACACCGGCCACATGAGCTACTTTAAGGTATGCTCCGGCGAGGTGACAGCCGGCACGGAAATGTTTAATGCCAATTCCAAGTCCAAGGGCAAAATGAACCAGCTCTACGCCGTGGACGGCAAAGACCGCCATCCCGTGGACAAGCTCTCCGCCGGAGACATCGGTGCCACCGTCAAATTTAAAGACACCCACACCAATCATACCCTCCGCGCTCAGGATGACGACAAGATCCTCGAACCCATTGAGTTTCCGGAGCCACGGATGCGGGTGGCCGTTGAACCCCTGAATCAGGGCGACGAAGAGAAAATGGCCATGGCCTTCCACAAAATGCACGAAGGCGACCCCACGCTTCACATGGGTTATATCAAGGAGCTGAAGCAAAACATCCTCTCCG
>CAZLKP010000055.1:15344-16287 GCA_964560095.1 uncultured Bacteroidia bacterium | reverse complement strand
CAAAGAAATCCCGTCCCAGGACGTAAGCCCTCCGAAAGCATTGAAGATAGACAATGGCATTTCTGTAAATAGTTCCGGAGATGAAGGACGGAGTCCAGACTGAGTCTGTATCCAGGATCTGTTCCCGATTACTTTGATAGGGTAATCCAGCTTCTCTGGAATGTGAATTCTCACCTCCATTTCTTCGATCGGGACTCTCCCAGGTGCGACTGCCTGGCCCAACACGAACAAATCGACAGCTCCCTTTTTAAATACGAGATCAGACTCAACTGGCCCATAATCACTTTCCCATGGTTGATCTGAGAGTGGCCAAAGGGATTCTTCGCTTGTTACTCCTTGCCCATCGTGGATATCATAAGTCACCCTCAGCATGGCAGAGGCAGCCATGACATCATCCTTTAGTGAGGTTCTGAAAAAAAGGCTCGAATAGGGCGTATGATTGATCAACTCCATAATCGGTCATTCATCACAATTCAACTTCACGCGCTCTCCATTGAGCTTAATGTCGTCATTGGCTTTGAGCTTGATGTCTCCCAACCGGGCTCTGACTTCATGCTCCTCTGCCATGCTCAATTTTCCGGTGGCGGCTTCTTCTTCAATCCGGCCCTCTGACCGTATCGATAGCAACTCCCCGGCGTGGATGTCGATGTTGTTGGAGTGTAAACTCAGCTTCTCAGTGGCTTCCACTTTTAACTGGGCCCCTGAGATATGTATGACCGGGCCCTCCTCTGAGATCCGTACACTCAGCGTCAGCTGCCCGGTGGGGTCCAGCACTTCCAGTAAGGATAACTCAGTCCCAATCTGAACTTCATAGCCATGCTTCAGCTCAATGGCCTGAGAGGAAACGGAATCTCCGGATGGAGCAGAAAGAGAAGCTTGTCGGTGCTGCTGATCAGACATCTTGATTATTTATACTGTGACGAAAAATTCAAAAAAAATACAT
>CAZLKP010000055.1:0-15334 GCA_964560095.1 uncultured Bacteroidia bacterium | reverse complement strand
AGCATAAAATACTGATACTTCCCGAGATAACCATGAGATTCAGGCCAAATAAGTCGATTCGGATTCAGGAAAAAAGCAGGGACGATGAGGAAATTTCATTCCTCCCTGACAGGGCCAGCGAATCCAGATTTCAGCGATTTCCTGTTCCGGTTTTGTTGGGCGGATTGGGGGTTGTCTTGTTGCTTTCCTGCATCATATGGGTAGTTTTGGCCGGTGAATCGGATCAGGTAGCCTCTGAACGTTTGGCAGCCTATCGCGCTGCCGATCTCCCCGGATTATCATCCCGCCAAGTGGAGCCTGATGCAGAAAAGACTTTTGCCAGATGGATGAAAGATTTTTTCCGCGGAGTGCCCAGTTGGGAGCCCATTGAGTTTGAGTTAGCCTCTATCGGCTGGACAGACGACCTCTTTCCGGAGACGGTTATCGCTTTTTTTGACAGCGCAGGGAAGAATATCCCCGTGGGGCTTGAGGCCAGGCTTCCTTCACAAGAAACAGTCTGGATCTTGCCATTTCATCCGGAAGTAACGCTTGCCTGGAAGGAAATGGATACAGAAATCCTGCCTTTCAGTCGAAAGGTGATCCTGTCGGCGGATATGCTCAACCAGCTCGCCGGTCAGTCTCCGATGGATCTGGAGTGGGATCTGCTGTTACAGGTAGAACAACTGTTAGCCTGGTCGGTTGGTCTGCGCGAGCTGCGCCAGGGAGATACCATTGTGATGGCGGGAAGATCACTCCACCCGATCGGGGAGGGGATTCCCAGGAAGGTCCTGGATGCAATGAAGGTCACATCTTCAGCAGCCAGGAAAACATTTTTTGCCTTTCGCAGAGAGGGTGACCCGGAATGGCTGAATGAAAACGGGATTCCCCTCAAGCGCCGTTTTTTGTCCTCGCCGGTGTCTTATGGCTCGATTTCGTCCCGGTACAATCTCACCCGCCTGCATCCGGTCCTGAAAACCATCCGGCCACATAAAGGCACCGACTTCGCGGCTCCCCCCGAAACACCCATCAGGGCGGTCGCAGATGGCGAAATCACCAACATGGCGTTTCGAAAGAACAATGGAAATTATGTGGAGGTCACCCACGATGAATCATTCAGGACCATGTACCTCCATATGTCCGAATTTCCGTCAAGGCAAAAAATCGGGGATTGGGTGAGGCAGGGAGCGATTATCGGGTACGTCGGTTCAACTGGTTTATCCACAGGGCCGCACGTGTGCCTTCGGTTCTGGGTCCGGGATTCTCAGAATGATTTTTTGTCCGTGATTCGGAATTATCCTGCACCGGATCGTGTTCAGGATGCGGAATGGGCGGCCTTCATTCCGGTAAGGGATAGCCTTCTGGGTGTTCTTGGGGAAGCAGGTGGCAAATGAACTTTGACAGCCTTCTCATTGAGAATCTTCCGGGAATCTATTATCTTCCATTGAAGAAATAATTTTCAGGGCTATGGCAACTTCTTATCGCTGGCTACACAAGATTCGGACATGGGTTTCACGCTTTTCGGGCAGCCACACCGGGGTTCATCCTGTGGATTGCGGTGAAGTCACGGGGCTGGCTCTGGGGGTGACACCAGAAGGGCCGGATAGCCTGAAGGCGGTCCTCGACGCGATTTCTCGTGCTCAGCACGACTTGTCGTTTTCCCAGGCACATCTGCGTCAGCTCATGCCGTCTGGCCAGCACCATGTGTCCCGGCCGCCTGCAGATATAGAGGATATCATTTTTACAGCCAAAGAATCCAAGAAAAGAGAGCCAGAACATGATCATTCTTCTGAGATCCTGATCACCCCGGTCGCTACCCAGACAAACACTAGCTCCGGTTCCTTCCCTCTGGATGACATCCTGATTACCCCCAGGGGCTAAATTTCCTCAGGTCGATGCAATTTTTTTGGTTTTTTTTCATGTCATTGACGCTGCCCGAACGTTTCTCTGGTATCTGTCGGGTATCCCTTCCATGGCTCCTGTAATGAATCCCCTGTATGACCAGCATTCCCATTGATTTTCACGATAAATCAGATCGACAAATCGCATTGGAGCGCATCGGTCTGGAGCAGATTCAGACAGCTACCGTTATGGTGGTAGGAGCCGGAGCTGTGGGAAATGAGGTGTTGAAAAACCTTGCTCTGATGGGGGTGGGAAACATCCTGATTGTGGATTTTGACATCATCGAAGCGCGCAACCTCATGCGGTCTGTCCTGTACAGGCATTCTGATGTGGAAGACAAGCGATATAAGGCAGAAATCGCTGCCGACAGAATCAAAGAGCTCAACCCGGAGGTGAAGACCCAGACGATCCAGGGAGATGTCCTGCTGGATGTTGGGATGGGGGTATTTAAAAGAATGGATGTGGTGATAGGCTGCCTGGACAACAGGTTGGCCAGGTTGTTTCTCAACCGGTTTTGTCAGCAGGTCGGTACACCCTGGGTGGATGGAGGCATCATGGATCTCGGTGGTCAGGTCACTGTGTACCGCCCAGGGGAGGCTTGCTACGAATGCGGCCTGAGTCAGAAAGCCTGGGATAACATCCACTTTGCCATGGGCTGTGCCAACCGGGCCATGCGTTATGCATCTTCCGGGGTGGCGAACACCATTCCCATCGTGTCATCGGTTGTGGGAGGCATGATGGTTCAGGAGGCATTGAAACTGGTGGCAAACCCACAAAACGAACAATCGCTGGGAGGCCAGCAATTTTTTTACGAAGGGGGAAGCAATAGCTACTATTTGCTTCCAACGTCTGCCAGGAAGCCCGGTTGCCAGAGTCATCAGGTTTTGGAACCGTTTTATTCCATGCCTCAGCTGTCTCACAGCAGCCGTGTGTCTGACTTTCTGGAGGCTGTGACTGGGGTCATCGGTGCCCCGGACCCCGCCATTCTGCTTCCCCACGATCTCGTTTTAGAAATCACAACCGGCCAAAGTGGAAATCAGCATGCAGTGGTGATGCCCCGACCTCAGCTGGGGCCGGAGCAGTTGAAGGCCTATCAGGCGGTGCCGGGCGAGGAGGTGCAGGTGAGCCGATGGACCTCAGAGGTTGATCAATCATTTGCACAGGCAGATTTGCCCCTCAGCCAGTTGGGAGTGGCACCCCTATCTATCCTGACAGTCATCGCCCACGGCAAACGACACTTCGTTGAGCTTCAGGGTGATGAAGGATTTCTGGCATTCACCTAGTGCCTTGCTAAGTAAAAAAAGATGCAGCAATCACCCATGATTCGGTACCTGACAAAGTACTAGATGCTGTTCCTGATGATCGCAAAACCAACCAGCATGATTAGGTTTCAGCGAAATTTCTGCATGATGAACCGTATTTTTTCTTACTTTCCTTTACAAGATTAAACAGTACGACGATATGTCCCAAAAGATTGCCATCACTGCCAGTATCCCACATCTTCAGAAGGAATTCAACGTGGAGCTTCCTTCCACCACCAAGGCCATGGCTTTTTATGAAGCCTTGATGAAGAAAGTAGGTGGAAGCGAGAACCCCAACGAAGGAGTTGTGGTGTACGAGTTGTTTTCCAAGCGGCTTAACAAAAAACTTTATCCTGATTTTGCCGAGAATACGCTGGGAGAAATTGGCGTGCAACCCGGGGATACAATCATTATGAAAAAGGATATGGACCCGGGCTGATCGGGAAAAATCCCGACGTCTTTTTTCCTCCCATGTTAAACACGAAACTCCATTTTTCCTATGCATGCTCACCTGCCCGAATTACCCAAATATGACTTTCAGGCGCTTGAGGAAGCATCTTCTCTGATGTACAGGCTCGCCGATGAGCATCGAAGAATCCATCAGTTGGCCCTGGCTAATCCCGAGATGGTTAGGTATGAGGTTATGAAAACTTCCCGGGAAAAACCTCAGGTTCCTACAGAATACAAGATCAGGTATTTTCTCAATAGCTATGTTGGATTGTCTGGTGAGGGGCACCCGATCTCGGAAACAGAGCATGAGCTGAGTATTCAGCTGTCTATGCAGTATCCGGCTCAGCCAGCTCAGCTGAAAATGCTCACGCCTACCTGGCATCCCAATATTAAATCCGCCGGTCCTTTTCGGGGTACCATCTGCACCAATCATCAGGGCTTTGGTTCGCTGTTTTACCTGGATGAGTTGATTATTCGGATTGGTAGAATGCTCCAATACCAGAAGTATTGGGTGACGATGGCGCCGCCCTATCCGGAGGATATGAAAGTGGCTCAATGGGTTGTGGATGTGGCGGAACCACAAAGGCTGGTGGATAAGAGCCAGGGAAAGGCGCTGGACAATCGTGAATGGAAAGAATATGTAGAGATTGAAATGACAGAAGTCGATTTCTCCGAAGAAGAGGCTGACTCCGGTTCAGAAGTGAGTGGCGATGACCCCGGAGAGATCAATATTTTTGAATAATTCATCATGCCATGACTCCGGAAACCTCCCCAAAATATGTAGCCGTCATCCTCACAGCTTTGATGCTGCAGTGGGTGGGTCCGGTATCTGGTCAAAACCAGCACTCTTTTGGCCTCAGAGCCAGTGGGGATGGTGCCTATGAAAACGTTGTGATCAGCTGGCCGGTGATGCTGCGGGTCAAACCTCCCGGAGGGGCCATCAGGTGGTCAGAAACAGAAATAAGTGGGAATGAGATTCATGTTCTGAGTGACTATCGCTGTCGGCTTATGATCCGGCCTGAGGCCCCTTCCTTGCCTGAAGGCATGTTATTCACCTTTGAATTGGCCACAGAAGGCCATTTTTCTCCGGTCAGAAATAGCACCTCCTTCCAGTTTGATCCTTCCTCAGAATCTACGCCTTCTCTTCAAGTGGAGTTTGCTTCAGAAGGGCAGGGGAGTGTATTGCTGACCTTGGTTGCTGCCTCAAGAAATGGCACCTCCTTTGACATTGACCCTTCCCGAAAAACGGCTAGGATTTTCTTCAGGATTTCCACCTTCAACGACGCGGTGAAAAGAATCACAGGTATGACGCCTGTGCCCAATCCAACATACCTCAAGACGGTTGGCCGCTTTCACGATACTTGGGACCGGGTATATGGGTATGGGATTTGGGACAATCCGGAGGTGATAGCCATCGGTCTCGTTATGGCCCGAAAAAAGCTCGACGAAATGTTTGCTTCGATGCTGGATGCCTCCAAGCAGGGAAATCCGCAAGACAGACTACAGGCCGCCGGAAAGCTTTATCAGCTGTTTCATGACATCCCGGGGAGCCACACAGATATCGCTATCTACCGCACCCAAAGCCAGGCTGCGATGCAGAACGCTGACGACAACCTTTGGTCAGCCACAAAAGCAGATAACCTGGAATCCCTGGATACTTACCTTAGGCTGATGGCCGAAATCAGTGATTATCCGAGTGCTCATGGCGCGGATGCACGGAATATGGTTGCTGGTATCATTGACCGAGAATTCAAGGTTGCTCAATCTGACGGAAGCCGACAGGCCTACTGCAATTGGTACAACCTTGTCAAGGGCACGTCCTATGTTGGAAATCATCCGGATGATCCCCGTTTGACCACAGCCATCAAGAAATGCCAGATCAGTCCCTGTGAAGCTGCCTGGAACCGAAAAGACTATGCGACAGTCCTGGCCGAGTGCGAGCCGGGATCGGATTATTACAGGCGCGCCAATGAGATTCTCAATCGGGCGAAAACCCGCGACATGGCACAGGAAAAATATGACGAGCTTGAAGAAGTATTTGGGGAAGAGCAGCGGAGAATCCCGGTGATTGAGCTGCTGATTGCGGAGTTGAGAGAAGGCTTTTTTCCCTTTCTCTCAGATGATCAGCGCGCCAGGGTAGATACGATCGATCAAATGATTCAACCCTGTGAAATTGGGTTTGTCAACACCGCTCCGACCAAAATGGATGAACAGTCATTTTATTTCGATCTGATTGTGTTTTCCGGTGTCCATATACAGCCGGAAAGCTTTGACGGAAGTCCGTTACCAACGACTGCTGCTGACACGACCTCTAGGGGCATCCGTTATGCATGGCCCGGTGTGCCAATGAACCTGATGTGGGTCGTGCCAGATAGCCTGATGCGGGTGACCATTACAGATGGGAGTACCCATCAGGTGTTGTTTCGGGCGGCCAGTGGTGATTCTATTCTCATTCCGCTGGATCAGGCAGAGTTTAAGGCCAGTGCTGAAGCATTGGAGAATTTGCTCATGGTTCGGCTGGAAAATGGCTCCGATCCTTTCTGGCTCGAATGGCATGCTGTTTCCGGTGATCAGATTATTTTCCAGGCTCTCGACAGTCGCACATCCGAGATTGACCTGTCCATGCTGCCGGAAACCTATAACGGCACTTATGAACTGAGGGTCCGTGACCGGTTTGGCAGAGCAGTCACCTTATCCAAGCCTGTGACCATTGAGCAGCCTTTCCAGATCAAGTTGTGGCATTGGCTCCTTATTCCTTTGGTTCTCCTGCTGGCCTTTCTGGTATATCGAAACCTGTTTAAGCCTGAACACCCTGCTCCTCTGTAAGCTTCCGGACTCTATGCTGAAATTCCTGGCTCATATTGTTTTCTTGGCCTGTCTGTTGCTTTCTTCCCCCCTGGTAGGGCAGCAGAGGTTTCATTTGGAGGGTAGAGGAGCTGCAGGGACAATGGATATTCAGGTCACTGTTCGCTCAACTCCACCTGGCGTTCAGGTATCTTCTGGTCGGGTAAGGGTTTTGCCATCCGCAGCCGGAGAAGCTCTCCAGCTGAGTCTGAGAGGAGAGGGCGTGGAGAGCTGGGTATTTCAGGGGGGATCACCCTCCTTTTTCAGGATTTCTGAAACGAGCTCCCCTGTGGCTATTCGGACATCCCAGCGGATTTCCTTTGCTTCTAGCTTGGGTTCCGAGACAAAAGACCTCAGCGATGTATTACGAATCGAAGTGGAGAAAGCAGGCGATCGCTATGTGGCCCGGCTTCCCATTATGTTTGATGCACCCGAGCCAGATATTCCCGAAGAAAAACCGGATGCCGGCAGTAGCTCCAGCGTTACGTCTTCTTCCGGCCAATCCACTGTCTCCTCCCAACCGGCTCCCCGCCCGGAACCACCGACAGTCGAATCTGATCAGCAACCGGAAGAGGTCAAGCCTGAAGAGGAGCCCTCTTCGAATACGCCTGATATGACATCTGATACCAGTAGCACCGTTCCAGGCGCACCTGCATCTGGCGATGACAAGACAGGCAATGGTACCAAAACAGTCACCATTGATATACTGGCCTGGGCAAAGAATCATCCGGTTTATCTCCTGGCAGGATTCATTGTTTTGCTAGGGCTTATTGTGCTGCTCCGTATGAGCAGGCGCCGGAAAGTGCATGAAGTAGTAGTGAAAGATCCCGCTCCCCCTTCAGACACCATGTCCAAAGAAAAGAATCAGCAAGAGGAGGAGAACCTCACCAACGATGATTTGGGGATCTCCTTTGAGGAGGCTGAGTTGGGAGAGGGGGAAAACTTGCCGCCTGTTTCCAGTCTATTGCAACATCCGCATTATATTCTGCTTGATTTAACAGAGCACTGGGAAGACACCGCTGTTCCGACCTTTCTGGTTCAGCGGGATTGTGTGGCGGAGCTTGATCAAACCATTCGCCTACCGATTAATCGCCAAAAGTCAGAGGAAACGCCGGATGATGTTCCCGAAATCGGTGGATTTCTATTGGGCAGATTTGAGGAGATGAATGATCATCAATATATCGTGGTTTTGGAAAAGTTTCTGTCGATTACGCCTTCCGCTCAAAACCGCTACACTGTCCAGTTTGGAGATCAGGCGTGGATGGAGCTGGAGGAGGCCTTTAAAGAATACCCGGGACTCAAGCTGGTCGGTTGGTTTCACACCCACCCGGGCCACGGCCTGTTTTTGTCTTCTGCTGATTTGCGGGAACACCGGGCGCTTTTTCAACGCCGGTACCAGGTTGCCATGGAAATTGACCCGCTGACCGAAGACCTGGATCTTGCCGTTTTTACCTGGTCAACCCAGGCTGATCTCAACAATGAAGAACAACGGATCACAGATTCCTGGTTCAGTTTCATTGATGATTTAGATAAACCTTCCAGAAGGTCTTTTGAAACCCCCTCCTGATATGCGCATAAAGAATCTGTTTGGTTTTCTGATCATGGTCCTGTGGCTGGCGGGCTCCGCAAACACGCACGCCCAATCTGATTCCTATTTTCTTCAGCTCAAGGACACTTCGGCCTACAATCCGGTGACCAATACCATCGATCTGTACGCGACCATCCTCGTCAATGATGAGGTGCCCGAGCAGCTGGATTACGGGGAGCTATCAGCCTGGGAATCTATTTCAGCAGGAGATACCCTGCCGCTCAATATTCTGTCGATCAGCAGGGAGCAGGATGCGATTTCCGGTGACCGGCAATATGTCAAGATCCTCACCCGATCCGATGTGGCTTTACACCGAAAGCCGCGCAGGTATATCCTCAGGTGGACAGTGAACGAAGAGGTGAAGGCTGAGGACTCGATCACGACCATTTATTCGGATGCCAATGCATTTAATTTGATCGGGTCCTCAAATGTCCCACTGATTATGGTCGTGGGCTTCCTCATTCTATCGATTCTACTCCTGGGATTGAGTGAATCTGTGCCGCTCATCCGAAAGCGGGCCTTTCACAGCAAGTATGTCCGTCAGTTGTTTGATGTGCTTCCTGCAGGAGAAACCAAGCTTCATCCGGTTACCGGTCGGCCGATTCCGCCCAATACGCTGGTTGTTCATAGATGCAGCCGTGAGGAGTGTGATGTGCCTTTGGCTCTGTGGAAAGAAAATGGATATCGCTGCTATCATGCGCCGCGATTGTGTACTGGCTCAGCCAATCTGGGGTTTCAGCGATTCTTTGAGCAGGCGGGCGTGTTTCGTTCGCTCAACTGGCTATGGTTTGGGGCTGTCGGGGGATTTCTGGGTTGGTTTCTGAGTTTTTTGGGAAAAGAAGCCTTTCTGGCCAATCCATATGCCCAATCCTGGTCGGTGGCCTTGATCACAGGCACCGGATTGGGGCTAGGGCTGGCATTCATGCTGGCACTGGTGGAGGAACTCGGGTCTGCCAGAGGCTTTGACTGGCCCACACTGTTGCTGCGTTCGTGGCTGGGCACCGTCGCAGGGGGGATTGTTTTTGTGGGAGGATTTTATCTGGAACATGGACTGGAATCTCCTCTTACAGGGACCATTATCACCTGGTTTGTCTTTACCCTAAGTCTGGGTGCCGTGCTGTCTGTGCAATCATTCATCAGCCTGAAACGCGCCTTGTTGTCTTCCCTCATAGCCGGAGCGGCCTCAACGCTCATTTATGGACTCATGATCTACCTTTTTGAGGAGGCAGAAATGGCCAGAATGCTGTCATTCATTTTACTCGGGGCCATCCTGGGTTGGGGAATCCTCCAGGTCGTTACCCGCCTCGAACAAATGGAATTGATGGTCGTGAGCCCGTCTATGTTTAACGAAAATGTTTACAATGTCGATCGTATGGTAGCCAATGGACGCAAAGCGATGATTGGACGCATCAAGGGAAAGTCGGATATCTACATCAAGTGGGATGATAAACATGCCAGGGACCGCCATGCAGAGCTCTTTTTGAATAACAACAAACTCTTTATTCAGCCACTGAAAGCAGCAGAAATCTGGGTCAATCAGCGACCGGTGACTGGGGCTTTTGCGCTCAATTCCGGCGATGTGATCAAGCTGGGAAGAGATAGCCTGACTACCCTGATGTTTAAAGCGAAAGTGGCAGAGAGCGTAGAATAAAGATTAACCCATCAGACAATGAAACGCCAAAATCTTTATAGCATAGTCGGATGCCTCCTGGTGGCTTTGGCTATCGGGGTGCCAGTGGTGAGTGTTGCCCAGTCGGTCATGATTGTTTCTGATCTGTCATCTGCCTGCCCGGAGCAAACAGACATTGTCGTTTCTCTCACAAATCTGGATAACGATAACGACTATGTTGTCAGGCTGGAAAGGGATAGTGCAGGAACCAGGATTTTTCTTGATGAAGAGGACTTGCTCAGTCCAACGCCACCTCCCTCAGCTCAACACCCCAATCAAGTGACGTTTACCATAACGCCGGTCGTCAATTGGGATGGAGATGATATGGTGGTGTTGCTGATCGAAACCAACCCGGGCACTGATACCCTGGATACGGATTCCAAAGCAATTTCTGTTTCTGCTAACACTTCCTCTGTCTCCATTGCTGCCTCTGATACAGACATTTGTCCGGGGGACAATGTAACGCTCAATACCAATTATTCCGGCGCCGGAACCGTACGATGGTACACCAATCAAAACGGAAGTCCTTTTGACAGTGGGACATCAATTTCGGTCAATAATATTACCGAAACGACGACCTACTTTGCCAGGGCCGAAGGGGCTTGTGACAGTTCAGCATTTGGCCAAATCACCATCAATGTGGCTCAAGAGCCGGATGATGTGGCTCCCCTAAGCAAAAACCCGGGATCGGACATTTGTCCGGGAGACGAAGTGACCCTGGAGGTGTCGGGGAACACCCGCAATAGCGAACAGGTCGCCTGGTATGGTGATGCCGGATTGAATAATCAGCTTTTCCTCGGAGAAACTCTCGACACCATGCTGTCTCAGTCCAGCACCTTCTTTGCCAGGCGAGAGCACAAAGAATGCAATAACCTGAATTCAGATGTTGAACAGATTTCCGTCACGGTCGTTCCGGCTCCGCTGGCTTCGATCCTTGACGAGCAGGGGAATGATCCTGATACGGTGGTTGCCTGTGTGGGGCAGACCATGTTATTCCTGGCCGATACCAGTATGAGAACCGATGACACGGATTACGACTGGTCGGAACAGGGGGATGTCGATCTGGACGTTTCTGCCTCGGAAGGAGCCGTGTTGGCGACTTTTAACAAGGCTGAGCTAGCCCGGATCAGGCTGACCGCTGATGAAGGCGTGTCCTGTACTCCCGAAGACGATGTCATTGTGGTCGTGCTCCCAGTGCCTGACCCCAGTATTTCGCTGAATCCTTCGGAGGTATGTCCAGGCGAACAGGTGACCTTCTCGGTACAAACAGAAGACAACGAAACCTATACCTGGACCTATGACGGAACCACAGTCATAGATGCCTCAGTAACGACCGATTTTTCCCAGCCGGGAGAAATCATCATCACTGTTTTGGCCGAAAACGAAGCCTGTAATGCCGGAGATACTGCGACTCTCACAGTAAAGCCAGGGCCGTTGGCTACCATTGTCACAGATTCCGGGACAGTGGCCTGCAGTGGATTGCCGCTGGCTCTGGAAGCCCTGGACATCGATAATCCTGTGGGCATACAGTATGCCTGGTCCAGTACCGGTGGCCCCGACTTTTCCACACAAACGGGACCGTCCACTGAGGTTACCTATGGGGTGGAAGGCACATTTGAAGTCAGGCTGGTCGCTTCTGCTGCCGGTTGTGAGGACCGGGATACGGTAGAGATTACCGCTGTGGAAACGCCAGATTTACTGATTGACGGAGTGCCGGCGATGGACCAGATGCGAATTGAGGTCGGCGAACTGAGTTCGAGTCTAGTTGAGTTGGGGAGCAGCCTGAGCGGTGCCACCATTTCCTGGATCCTAGAGGTGGATTCGGGGGATGTAGCCAATAATTTTCCGCAGGAAGGCAGTGGAAGCATAGCTGACACCTGGGAGCTGGCTTCGGGCCTGAATGAAGCCATCATCCGGGTAGATATTTCCGTTTCCATCGGTGCCTGTTCGGAAGTGTTTACCATTTTTCTAGTGGTCAAAAAGCTGCTGTCTATCCCTGATATCATTTCTCCAAACGGAGATGGATTGAATGATACCTGGGCCATTCAAATTCTGGAGGGAGCCGGAAATCTCAATGAGTATGTAGTAGAGGTATATCATCGGCAGGGAGCCTGTGTCCTGGGCTGTACTCAACCCTTGTCACTGGAAGAAGCCGTGAGCCGGGGCTGGTATGATCTGGCGGATGGCCCCTATTTCTACATCATCCGCAGAGAGAATGATGATTTTATGCTTTCCGGACCCGTAACCCTGGTACGATGAACATCTCACGTTATCCCATCCAACGATCTGTTATATTTCTGACCCTGACTCTTCTGGGGGCCTGCTTTCTCCAGGGCCAGTCAGGGGTGATTGTGATCCCGACTACGTATCGATTGTATCTCGATAATCCGGCGATTGTCGGACTGGATGGCAACCATCACCTGATGTTGGGAGCCGGGAAGGATTATCTCGGAATCCGGCAATCACCCACAACTTCTTTTCTGGCTGGGAGTACCCCCAATGCATCAGGACGTTTGGGCTTTGGGGGGATGCTGTTTCATGATCGTGCGGGATTGTTGCGACAAACCCAGGCTTCCGTTTTTGCTGCTGTTCATTCTGATCCTGAGAATACATCAACCATATCGTTGGGGGCTTCAGCCCAGTTTCAGTTTTCCCGAATCGCCATGCCAAATGTTCCGGATATTATCCCGGCAGATGGTTTGTCTGATGTTGGGATCAATCTGGGGCTGGCGGTGAATTATCGGCTCCGCTTTGGGCCTGATTGCAGAAATTCTTTCAATCTGATGGGCTATCTGCCACAGCTTCCCAGAACGCTTACTTTTGTGAATGAGCAAAATCAGGAACTGACGGTGCTCAATCGGATTCCTGCCCGGCTCCAGGCGAATGCCAGATTCGAAACCGACGGAAACCTTGTCGTAACGCCGGCTTTGATGGTTCAATCCTGGCCAGGAGGCGACTCTCTGCAGGGGGAGGGAGCATCAATTGTGGATGTGTCGGTTGGATTTGGATCGATTTACGGATTTGAGGCGAGAATAGGATTGACAACAGGAGCGGCAAACAGTGCGCATCTTGGCGTTTCCATTCCCCTTGGCATCTCTGACTGGAAGGGACATATCTGGAGTCAACCCTTCGGTCCGCTGGGGGCTTCGGCACTGGCGGCCTTGGAGTTTGAGCAGCAGGCCGTGGAGCGCGATATTGATTGTACGGCCAAAACTCCTGGTGGGAATGATTCTCCTGTCCCCCCGACTCCTCCCACACCGGAAGATCCCGGGCCTGAACCCGAGCATCCCGAAACAAAGCCCCGGTTGTATTATAATGATGCCAATCTGCTGAACGAACGGCTTCGCTCACAGGAGCTGGATCTGGCATTCGATGCTGACGTAACGACATCTTCCATCTACAACCAGGTGCGTCCAGCCTTCGAGCTTAAAGACGATGACGATTTCCTCCTGAATCCCTTTGAGGACGAATACTATCTGGAAGATTTTCCATTGGATCAGCTGGCCGAGGAGATTCAACACCTGGATGATGTGGCCAGAGAAAATGGAGAGTATATCAAAGAGATCCAGTTTTTTGGGGTGAGTTCCAAACCTGTGGAAGCAGCCTCAGAAGTCCGCTTTCCTGGTGGTGAGCCGATGAGCATTACCTACCAGGATAATCAGGACATCACCCGAAACGATGAGATCGTTCCGGGTGATGTCCTGACTCATGGTGAGGTTTCGTATTTGAAGCTGAATGCCATCCGGGCATATTTCCAGGACCGGACAAGCTTGCCAACTTCCATCGACATGCGTGTCATTCACCTGGAACAAAGCCCGGGTACTCTGGATGTGAGTCGAGTCTTGCGTATCGTTGTCTTTATCCAGAAGGGAGACTAGAAATTCCCCCTACACGCTCACCTTCGATGCGCCGCTCTGGGTAGGCTTGGGAGGCTTGGGCGCCTTCCCCAGTCCATGCAGGTTCTGCTTCACAAAGGTATCCGGAAACTCCTCAATACCGGGGAAGCCCAGGCGGATGTCTCGTCCGTCGTGGGGAATGGAAGCCGTTTTGAAAATGTAGTCCCAGATGGCCAGGGTCAGGCCGAAGTTGATACCGCGGGGGTGCTCCGGCGGTAGCTCATAGCTATGGTGCCAGATGTGCATCTCCGGACTGTTGAAGATGTACTTCATGTAGGGCCCTACGACGATGGCCCCGAAAGCAGCACCGCCGGCTGTCACCGCCAGGTCGTAGGTCCAGGCCCAGTCGGTGGTGGTGGTGGTAATAAACAGGGCGACCAGACCGAAGGTCACCGCACCAGTAATCCGGCCGCTGATGTGCCAGTTGGCGTGGTTGTAGTGGCCCCAGGCCAGGGTGAAGATGTGAATCAGAAAGAAATCGTGCAGTCCGATACCCAGTAGGGCCAACGGAAGGTATTCGATGGTGCGATACACGACATTTTCCATCCAGTGGTAGCGAAGGTGGGCGGCAAATCCCATTTGCTCCACCGAGTGGTGCACTTTGTGAAACTCCCAGAGCCTTTCGTTGGCATGAAGGAGGCGATGCACCCACCACTGCACGAAGTCACGCACCAGAAAACCAGTAAGCAAGATGCCCCATTGCGGCCAGTTATTCATTGGATTCGAGGCCTGCATATCAAAACCTGTCAGCCAGATGATACCATCGTTGAAGAGGTTGACCACCACTTCGCTGGAGGCATTGTAAATAATGAGGCTGAAAAGGAAAAAATTGAAAAACATGTAGAAGAAATCCAACCAGAAGTCCTTGCGGAATTTTTGTTGGTTTTCGCGCCAGGGGCGAACGATCTCCAGGGCGAAAAAGAAGGCCGAAACGGCCACCAGCATCCAAAAGTAGTTTTTCCAGAAGGGCTCTACCTGGAAGGTGATTTCCCTCCAGAGATAATTCGCATAGTTCTGATAGCCCTGAACGAAGAGGTCAATATATTTCTCCATGATTCAGTGAATTGATTGAGGGTCGAGGGTGAGGGATACGAGGAAAAATGTAAAAAGGTATAAAGGGGTGAAATAGCTGGTTGTCAGGGCGAGGTGGCTGATGCCAACACGACGGCCGGCAGTTCCGAGAAGTAACTCCATTCGGCCCAAGAACCATCGTAGTTCCACACTTGTTCAAAGCCCATGATTTCTGTGAGTACGAAGGCCACGTGAGCCGAGCGAACGCCTGAGTGGCAATAGGTGATGATTTTGTGCGCTGGGGTAATGCCCAGTTCGGCCAGCCGGGGGCGAATGGCATCGCAGCTCTGAAAGCGGTAATCATCCTCGTGATAGACCATGTTCATCCAGTCGAGGTGAATGCTACCGGGAATATGCCCGGCCCGGAAGGCCCCGGGTTTGAGCATCGATCCCTCGTATTCTTCCGTTGTCCGGGCATCGATAATGATCCATTCGTCGTGATCGATGGCTGCCAACACATCTTCCTTTTCAATGATGACGGAGGGAGGCGGGGTCTCCGGAAATCGGAAATTGCCGGCCAGTTCCACGGCGGTTTCTTCCTGGGAGAGCGGATAGCCAGCGGCCAGCCAGGCATGAAGGCCGCCATCCAGTAAGCGGAGGCCGCGATGGCTATATAGACCCAAAAGCCAGGCTAGCC
>CAZLKP010000054.1:10462-16328 GCA_964560095.1 uncultured Bacteroidia bacterium | reverse complement strand
TCTCATAAGCGAGGAAGCAGGAAAGTGTTTTACGTGCTACAGAACACTACTATGCCAGCCGTCCTGACCGAAAACGGGTTTTATACGAATAAGAAAGAAACGGAACTCCTTCGCCATCCCAATATTCGACAGATCATCGCCGAGGCGCATGTTGCAGCCATTCTTCACATTGAGCAGAACGGCTGGGAAAATGAAGAGATTTATAAGCCGAATATGATCCTGGCTTAAAACCCTTTTCGGTTCGATTCGTTATGAATTATGCAAAGATCTAAATAGATGACACCTTTGTGTTTCAAATGAATTGAATTCCTTATCCCATGATTTATACAGCAATCACGCCGAATCCCGCTTCCCTGAAATTTATGGTTTCACGGCAGCTGCTCCCCTATGGTTCGGCCGACTTCCCGTCTGTCGAAGACACAACCGAAGCACCAGTCGCAAAAAAACTGTTTGACTTTGCTTTTGTTGAGCGCGTTTTCATCGGCAACGATTTTATCACGATCACCAAAGAGGAAGATTTTCAGTGGGAAGAAGTGATTCCGGTCGTCAAGGATTTTCTGAAGGCCTATTTTGCCAGCGGTCAACCACTTCTTACGGGCTCACTTGCCGAGCAGGCCAAGCCAAAAGGAGATCCCGATGACGATGAAACCACAAAGCGAATCAAGGAATTGCTGGATAGCCATGTGCGACCAGCAGTAGCAGGAGATGGCGGGGATATCGTCTATGAAGGCTTTGAAGAAGGTATTCTGAAACTGCGCCTTCAGGGAAGCTGCTCGGGATGCCCCTCCTCTACCCTCACCCTCAAATCCGGGATCGAAAACCTCATGACCCGGATGGTGCCCGAGGTTAAATCCGTGGAAGCCGTCTGACACTGATTCCCGCTGCTTATTCCATTTCCGGATCGGAGTCAGTCACAACAGAATTTTGAGCCGGAGGCATGTTCAAGGAATCAAAGAGCATGTCATCCAGTGAATTCGAACGGTCCCGAATCAATTCGGTATCTTTCAGGATAGAGTCCGATCGCTCAACAGGAGCTGTGTTTTCCTCTGGCACTGATTCTTCGCAGGACATACGCACATTCACCTGGTTGAAGCCCAGGGAGCGCCCCATTTGCTCCAGGTATTGACGAGCCATGCCATCTGCCTCTTCCAGGATCCCACGGTCAATCGCATGGGTAATGGCTTCAGACTCCATCTCTGCCAGCGCCTCCTTAATTTCTTCATATACGTGATAGTAAACACCTTTCTGCACCTCATCAGCTGAGTTTCGGGGGATCAGGTCTGTGAGTCTAGATGCAGTCAGGAATCGATTGTCGGTTGATAAACGAATGCGGACATTGGAATCAACCTGTGCCGGAGGAATGCCACACAGAAATAAGGACTGCCCGTCGAGGTCCGACTCCATGCCCTGTAAATCGACATAGGCAGTAACCTCAGTGGATACCACCGCCAGGAGTTTGGGAAGAGGATCTATCTGCTGATTGGCAAGATCAATCTTGAGTTCTTCATACAAGACAGAATCTTGTTCCAGTTCAAGCTGGGCCTCCACGGCATCTGAGATTGATCTTCTGGCTTCTTTCTCAGCACGCTTTCTTTCATCCTTGACCTGTGACAAGAACACCTTGACCTGATCAAGTTGTTGCTCAAGTTCCGCCAGTCGTACATCGTAACTCTCTTTCTTTTCCAGGCGCTCTTCCTCCGCCATTTCCCTAATTTCCTTGTTAAACAGCTGCTTTTCATCCTGCTCACTGGGTAGCATGGACCAAAATCTGACTTTCTCCCGCAGCTCAGAACTGAAGGCATTGGGATGCTCCCGAAGGATTCTTGCTATTTCACGGGCCGTAATCCTTCTGCCGGGATACGTAGCCCGAAAATCCTGGTTCAGGCTGTCTCTGCGATTGATCAATTCGCGCTTTCTTCTTTCCAGTTGAGCTTCGCTGTTAGAGACCTTTCCCGCGTATTCACTCGCCAGGATTTCTTTTTCTTGCAGTTGGCGGGCCAGTAACCGGATATTTTCCAGCTTCTCCTCCTGTTTCTGAAGCTTTCTGGCTAAGGCATCCTGCACCCCAATTTCCAGCAACTCCTCAGAAAAATGGGTTACCAGGCGTAGTTCGCGTACGTATTCCACTTTATCAAACAGAGAAATAACCCTGGGCTGCGCTGGATTTTTAGCATAAAACTGACTTCTGATCAGAAAGAAGACGGTTGCGGCCAAAATCACCAGTAATAGGTTCCGCCAGCCAATCATTCGAAAAAAAGCAATAAGTGATGCCATGCTGACTGGGATTAATTGGAGAGCCTGTTACGAATCAGTTGCCAGCGACTGGGAATCGCATCTTCTCCCCTGGCCCGCAGACCGGAGGCGACTTCAGACAAACTCACGGAATCGGCCGGAACGCGATTGGGTAATCGCCCGTCGTCAGGGCGATAAAACTGCACTCGATATCCAATACTTCCGATCAATGACTGCAGATAGAGCTCAGCCTGAGACAATGTTTCTTTTTCAATATCATTCTGAATGGCGCGCTGAAACACATCAGCAGATGCAGAATCCAGAGCAATCACAATCTGATCGTAGGCATCAAGATAGGACTTGTTTCGGCTGAATAACTGCAGGGCCAGTCGCTGAAACAATGCTTTCCCAGTATGGAACACTTCCGTTTCCTGGATGTCGATGTAGGGCTCGTCGATGTCTGGCGCAGGAAGATATACGTCGATCAGGCTATCTTCCTGAACGACAAATTGGACCTTGTTCAGGTCAATATTCCCATACACCTGTACAGGCGCTCGCAACAAAAACTCAAGCTGATCTCCGCGATTTCTCCGGTTTTCCTTGAGGGTGGTGACCGGAATCAGGGTGGTGTAATGCTGCTTGACCAGTGTCAAATCATGAATGTGTTTGATAGCCTCCAGCTTGGAGTACACCGGGTCCACAGGTTGCTTCCGAAAAAAAGGTCGAATTAGAAAAAAAGCACCTACAAGGAGCCCCAAAATGATGATTCCAATGGCAATGGCGTTGGCTTCGTCATCGAAGTCATCATCGTCATCACGGGTTTCGCGAGTGATCTCCTTGCGGAATTCCCTGGCGATGCGTTTCCATATGACTTCCTGACTTTGGTGGCTGTCCGATGCCGAAGAACCTCCCAAAGGGGGAGGCGGTGGTGAGGGGTTAGACATATTGCATGCTTTGAGGATATATAATTTACGTCCAGCCGTATCAAAAAGCAATATAATTCATTTGTTTGATTACAACTCAAACAAGGCGGAAGGCCTCCAGGTAAACGCATATGGCAACCACCTCTCCTCGCCCATCAACCACCAATGCATATCCAGCCGCAGTTTCATCACCTTCAGAATACGCATTTCAAGGCCGTAATTGATCTCCAGATAAGGATCCCGGGACTGCATCAATAACCCGTGTATTCCAGCATATTCACTAATTTTTAGCCTCCTAAGTCCGGGAATCCGGCCAATACCCAAAATTCCAAAGGCCTGTTCGGCATGAAATTCCACATAAGGCTGAACGTCCGAGTAGGAATAATAGGGCATCAGGAAAAATTCATCGAACGCCTCCCACATCCTGAAAAAGGTTTCTCCTCCATGGAAATGGAAAAAATCAGGCAGCGATGCTTGCTGATTCCGTAAAAAACGCCCTGCCGACAAGCGGTAATGTAGCGTACCCAAAATGCCCAGAGACAAGTCATCTCTGACATTCACCTGCAACTTAGAATAGGCCGGAGACTGCTGTTCGCTCATCTCAAACGCGTGGGTGAGCCTCGCCTCAAATACCGGCCATTTGCTCCCCATAGACATTTTTCCATTTGGTAACCGAACGTAACGGGTAAATGGTTGCACCCGAAGACGAATCGTCCCGACAGATGCCCGTTGTGCCTCAATGTTAACGTTTTCCTCATACAAGCGGTCCTGATATCGCAAAGAATACTCTGTTGTGTTGTCGAGGGCAGATCTCCGTTGCAGCTCCCAGTTTCCGCCAAGGGTCCAGCCAGGAGCAAACTCCCATTCAGCCTCTACCCCCACAAAGCGGTTTCTGAAAAACCGAATATGAGATCGGTGGTGCATCATGGAAGCATAGGTATTGGCAAAGGGTACTATTTGAGGGATATCCGCAAATTCCTGGGGATAATCTCCTGCACGAACCTGGAACTCCCAGGGTCGATATTCGCCTCCCTTCAGACCCAAACCTGATTTCCAGTGGAAACGCCGGGAAGAATTTCCATAGCGCCCGTCACCATCAGCCAGAAATGATAGGTTGTCGGAAACTGAAACTGTAGCAGATATCCCGGTTTCCAGATACCAGCCTTCGATCGCATTGAAGCCCGAGCGGTACAATCCCTTCCAGCGAAGACTATGCCCCCGGCGAAAATCGGTACGTGTAAACCCCATGACCATCCCGAGTACACCGGGAAAAGTCTGTGCACGGGTCAGGGAATCCAGATATTCAGGACTGTCCCGCAAAACGGCCACGCTATCCTTGAGCCGAAAATCCAGTGCCTCTTTTTTACTGAGCGGGATCGGGCGTTGAGCGCGCCACCAGGAACTATCATTGGTCATCGCTGTATCAGAAACAGTAATCAATTCTCCTGAGAAAAAACGATCAGGAGGATTGTTTTCAGGAAATCCATAGTCTGAAAAAACGGAAAAAAAGGTGCCCTGGACCGGGATTTTCACTGCCAGAAGATTCAGGGAGATGACCATTTGCATCCGGGTGGTGACGGGAAGCCATGTTCCGCGTTCAGGGATAAATGCCTGGGTGATTCTGAGCGAATCAATCAACTGAATAGCCTGATCTTTATTGGTAGAAATATCAATCGCCTGAATAGCATAGGTGCTGTCGGCAATATGTACAATTCCGGATACCAGCGCACCTCCTCTGCGCCTGGGAGTGATCAAAATTTTATACACTCGCTGCCCTTCGTAGCTGGTTACTCCTTGCAGCTTGTATCGGTAAAACAGCATCGCCTGGTCCGAGAGAGGCGAGACAATGCCTCGCTCTGCAATTTCACCTTTGAAGTACAGGTTTTTATAGGGATCAAATTGATTAAATAGCCCGCCAAAAATGGATACATTAGCTGGCAGACCGCTGGTCCGAGTTTTAAGGATTTCTTCCCTGATTTGGTCTCCTTTCCCTTTCCATATGGTTGACAACACCTCCGATAAGTACAAAATATTGGTCCGAAACACAGGATCCCTGGTCAGACCATTCATGGCTGTGGTATCCACTTCCTCCATCAGCGAAAACATTGAATCCATGGGGATAGTACCTTCCGAAAACTCAAAAACAGATTTAGTATAGGCATCGAAACGATAGAAATCACTGATAATCCGGTTTTGGTCCTTACGCCGAATGGCCTCCCGCATGATTGGGTAGGCAGGATCTTCTCCTCCCGGAACTATCACAATTTCGTCTAGGGACAGCTCTTCCTCCTGCAGGCTTATATCAAGGGACATGGCCCCTGAAACCAGCATCGTATCACGAACCGGCTGATACCCGATGCGGGTTGCTATCAGGACATACTTACCCGGAGCAACAAAGAGAGAAAATCTCCCCTTGTCGTCGGATATCATCCCATATTCGTCCTGATTGAGGGTAATGGTTACATAAGAGAGGGGCTCTCCTTCCTGATCAGTAACCTGTCCACTAAGCTGGACCTGCCCCATTAAGATGGGAACTTCTATCAAAACCAGTAAGCTCCAGAGAGCTAGCCTTCTTATGCTGGAAATTTTCATGATTCTTGTGCCCTTCAACAAAATCGTACATTTAGACTTTGATACTGAATTCATTTTACAGACATATACCGCGTCATGAGTTTTCAATCCATTCCCAAAGTAGATCTTCACCATTATAT
>CAZLKP010000054.1:8489-10452 GCA_964560095.1 uncultured Bacteroidia bacterium | reverse complement strand
ACGGAAGTAAAGCCGAAAAGGCGGCCTTTGTGCGGTCATTAGGCGCTTCTTTTTCGAACATCGGATTTGCCATTGTCGAAAATCATGGTGTTGACCAAAAGGTAATCAATGGGGCGTATCAGGCCTTTCAGGACTTTTTTCATCTCGATGATTCGGTAAAAAGCAAATACGAACTGGAAGGAATGGCCGGACAAAGGGGATATACATCCAAAGGAAAAGAACATGCCAAAGGCCAAAACGTTGGAGACCTGAAGGAATTTTATCATATCGGACAAATTGTTGAAGATGGGGATCCGGTGGAAGCCGAATATCCGGAAAACATTTTTCCGGAAGAAGTGCCGGCCTTTGAGAAATACGGAGTGAACCTGTATCAAAGTCTGGAAGGCTCGGGGATCTTACTCTTGCGAGCCGTTGCCGAATACCTTGATTTGCCAATTCAATATTTCGATGACAAAATCCACAATGGCAATTCTATTCTCCGGCCTATTCATTACTTTCCCATCAAGAATCCTGATGAGGTACCAGAAGGAGCAGTTCGGGCAGCCGAGCACGAAGACATCAACCTGATTACGCTCCTGATCGGTGCCTCGGCCGATGGCCTGGAAGTCAAAAACACCAGAGGCCAATGGATCCCCGCAAAGCCGGCCCCCAACCAGATCGTGATCAACGTCGGTGACATGCTGCAGCGGCATACCAATAACCGCCTAAAGTCCACCACACACAGGGTGGTTAATCCTCCAAAAGAAAAAATGGGCGAACCCCGATTTTCTGTCCCCTTTTTCCTGCACCCTAGATCGAATATGGACCTTTCCGTGCTCGAGAGCTGTGTAGATGCGACTCATCCAAGGCTATATAAGGCCATCACTGCCGGAGAATATCTCAACGAACGGCTCGCTGAAATCGGCCTTAAAAAATAAAAGGCTGTCCCGAAAGACAGCCTTGCTGGTTGAATTTGTGACATAAGCCAATGTGTCACCCATAAAAAACGTGGTAAACGCTTTTGCATCATGAAGGAGAGCGGAATCAGCCAAAAAACTGGCCTTCTTCCGTTGAGCCTTTCATAGCTGTGGTGGAAGTAGCTCCCTGTGTGATGGTTTCCTGCACCAAGTCAAAATAACCTGTTCCGACAAAAGACTGGTGTCTGGTTGCCCGGTAGCCTCGGGATTCGTTGGCAAACTCCCGCTGCTGAAGCTGGCTATAGGCACGCATACCGTCTTTGGCGTAGGCGTTCGCCAGTTCAAACATGCTGTTGTTGAGTGCGTGCCAGCCAGCCAGCGTGATAAACTGAAACTTGAATCCCAGCTTGTTGAGCTCTTCGCGGAATGTAAGCATCCCCGCTTCTGAAAGATTGGCCTCCCAATTAAATGAAGGGGAGCAGTTGTAGGCCAATTTGATGTCTGGATACTCAGCCTTGAGGGCCTCTGCAAATTGTCGCGCCTGCGCCAGGCTTGGCTTGGATGTCTCCATCCAGATCATATCTGCATAGGGCGCATAGGCCAAGCCTCTGGCAATAGCAGCTTTGCCTCCATTTTCTACCTCATAAAATCCTTCAGAAGAGCGGCCACCAGTGCAAAATGCCTTATCACGATCATCGATATCTGAGGTGAGAAGCGTTGCTGCATCTGCGTCGGTGCGGGCAATGATCACAGCAGGAACACCCAGAACGTCTGCAGCCAGACGGGCTGCAATGAGCTTGTTGATGGCTTCCTGGGTGGGAACAAGAACCTTGCCTCCCAGGTGTCCACATTTTTTGGCCGAAGACAGCTGATCCTCAAAATGGACCCCCGAAGCGCCGGCCATAATCATATGCTTCATCAGCTCGAATGCATTCAGGTTGCCGCCAAATCCTGCTTCAGCATCTGCCACGATTGGCACCATCCAGTCGGTTTTCGTATTCCCCTGCATCCAGTGAATCTGGTCTGTTCGCAGGAGAGAATTATTGATGCGACGCACAAGGCTTGGC
>CAZLKP010000054.1:0-8479 GCA_964560095.1 uncultured Bacteroidia bacterium | reverse complement strand
CGCTGTCAACCGGGTACAGAGACTGGTCAGGATACATGGTTTCGGCTGTATTGGCATCACCGGCTACCTGCCATCCGGAGCAGTAGATGGCTTTCAGCCCTGCTTCAACCTCCTGAATGGCCTGATTCCCTGTCATAGCTCCAAGTGCACAAATGGCATCTTCTCCATTGATTCCTTCCCACAGCTTCTCTGAACCAACTTTGGCAATGGTGTGCTCTATCTGTAGGGAACCCCGCAGCGAAACTACCTCTTCTGCGGTATATGGGCGTTTGACCTGCTTCCAGCGGGGGTTGCTTACCCAGTCTGAGATCAGTTCGTCAATTTGTCGTTGTCTGGTCTTCATGTGAATCACGATGAAAAGGTTTAAAAAAAATAGAATGGGTGATCGGCGTAAGGTCCTTCCGTCATTCAGACGAATTCATAGGCTTTGAGTGTGAGAAATTCATGAAGGGTATCAGATATGATCATCTCCTCAAATAGATCTGAAGCAAGCTGAAAGTAGTCTGTGTTAAATGACTCCTCTCCTACTTCGGCTATGAGCGCTTGTTTTTGCTCAGAAAACAAACGAGCAAACAGCTCTGCATCAACCTCTCTACCGTCGTCCAGCTTTGCATTGTTGTGATGTACCCACTGCCACAGCTGTGTGCGTGAGATCTCTGCTGTTGCCGCATCTTCCATCAGGTGATAAATGGGTACACACCCATTGCCGGACAGCCAGGCTGCCAGGTAGCGAATACCCACATCAATGTTGTTGCGTACCCCTGCCTCCGTGATTGTACCTGAGGGAATCTCGATCAGGTCGGCAGCAGACACCTGCACATCTTCCCGAAGGTTGTACACCTGGTTGGGCTCAGGCATGTATTTGTCAAAGGTTTCTCTGGCTACCTGTACCAACCCCGGATGAGCGACCCAAGTACCATCATGGCCATCTTTGGCCTCGCGCTCTTTGTCTGCCCGAACCTTCGCAATCGCCTTGTCATTCGCCTCAGGATCGTTCTTGATAGGAATCTGGGCGGCCATCCCTCCCATCGCATGAACACCGCGCTTATGGCAGGTTTGGATCACCAGCAGGGAATAGGCTCGCATAAAAGGCGTGGTCATGGTAACCTGAGCACGATCAGGGAGCAGGTATTCCGGGGCCTGGCCTAATTTTTTAATATAGGAAAAAATATAATCCCAGCGGCCACAATTCAGACCAGCTGAATGATCGCGAAGTTCATAGAGTATTTCGTCCAATTCGAAGGAAGCCAGAATGGTTTCAATCAGAACGGTGGCCTTGATTGTCCCGAGCGGAAGTCCCAGATAGGATTGAGCAAACACAAAAACATCATTCCACAATCGAGCTTCCAGGTGGCTTTCCAGCTTGGGCAAATAAAAATAGGGACCTGAGCCTCTGGCGATCAGATTCATCGCATTGTGAAAGAAATACAATCCGAAGTCTACCAGCGACCCCGACATAGGCTCTCCGTCGATCAAGAGGTTTTTTTCCTCAAGGTGCCAGCCACGTGGCCGCACCATCAGCGTAGCAACCTTGGGGTTAAGCTTGTAAAATTTATCCTTGTTATGATCATGAAAGGTAATGGTGCGATTGACGGCATCGCGAAGGTTGATCTGCCCCTGTATACAATTTTGCCAGGTGGGCGAATTGGAATCTTCGAAATCTGCCATAAATACCTTGGCCTCGGAATTCAGTGCATTGATAATCATTTTTCTGTCAACAGGTCCGGTGATTTCCACTCTGCGGTCCTGTAAATCGGCCGGAACAGGCGCAACTTTCCAACTTCCCTTGCGGATTGCCGCGGTATCATCTAGGAAATCAGGGCGTTCACCAGCCTGAAGGCGCTGGTCGCGTTGGGTACGCAGTTGAAGCAGCTCGTTTCTTCTGGAATTAAATCGGAGGTGCAGCGCTTCGAGAAAAGCAATCGCCGGTGGCGTAAGAATCACAGAATCAGATGGTAACTGGCCGTTAGCGAAAAAAGTGCCAGGGCCTTTTGTTAAGGTGGAAGATCTCATCACAATATATTTTTGGATAGGACAAGGATAGAGAAAGCGCGAATAAAAAACAAGCGAAATTTCGCTATTTGATTAAAATCGCAATTTATTATTTTTTCGCTTACTGCGATTTATTGCACAAAGACTGAATTCGCCAGGGATATTTGGAGAAGCTATTGCGTATTTTCGCTCAATTATTATGTACTTTTATAGAGAGGATGAGCCTCGGATTTTCCGTCTCAAGCATATGTCGCCTCCTCGCTCAGGAAAAGCAGAATACGTGATTAACAAGCAGAATATTCGACTGATCTTTGGTCTGAAGCTCAAGCAACTTCGGCAGCAGAAGGGTCTCTCATTTGCCGATCTTTCCAAAGCATCGGGGCTTTCGGTTTCTTATCTCAATGAGATTGAAAAAGGGAAAAAGTATCCCAAAACCGACAAAATCATTTCTTTGGCTGATGCTCTGGGCGTGAGCTATGACCAGCTGGTTTCTCTTAAACTCAGCCGGAAAATGGCGCCCATCGCTGATCTGCTCAACAGCGGGATCCTCGAAAGCCTGCCCCTCGAAATTTTTGGACTGGAAGTGTCCACCCTGCTCGACTTGATTTCAGACGCGCCTGCCAAAATCAATGCATTCATTTCCACCATCATCAAGGTGGCCAGAAACTATGAGATGAGTCAGGAGAATTTCTACTTCGCTGCGCTCAGGTCCTACCAGGAAATGCACGATAACTACTTCGAGGATCTGGAGAAACAGGTGGATACATTCGTGGAAAAGTATGGGATCGCTGTGGCCCCGCCTATGCAACCAAATAGCCTGGAATCGGTCCTGACCAGGTCCTTTGGATATTCCATTGACCGCAGTTCCCTGAATGAGTTTTCAGAGCTCGCCACCTATCGCTCTATTTCCTTTCCTGACCAACAGCGACTCCTGATCAATAAGACGCTCACACCGATGCAGCAGTGTTTCCAGTTGGGAAAAGAACTCGCCTATTGCTACCTCGGACTGGAAGAGCGCCCCTTGCTTTCCAATTCCTTTCAGGTTCATTCTTTTGAAGAAGTACTCAACAACTTCAAAGCCTCTTACTTTGCAGTAGCACTGATTCTCAACAGAGCACTGCTCATCGAAGATCTCGACCTTTTTTTCTCATCACAAAAATGGGAAGCCGATCAGTTCCTCGCACTGATGAAAAAGTACCATGCCACTCCAGAGATGTTTCTCCACCGCATGACGAATCTCCTTCCGAAGTACTTTAGCATCGACAACTTTTTCTTCCTGAGATTCAATGATAACTTGCTTGCAAAAGAAGATAACTTTCACATAACCAAAGAGCTCCACCTATCCAGGCTTCACTCACCACACAGAAACGACCTCAACGAACACTACTGCCGCAGATGGGTCTCCATTGAAGTCCTCGAAAAGCTTCGTCATGCAAAATCCACTGACAGCCAGGATCTTGTGGTTCTGGCACAAAAGTCAAAATACATCAACAGCAAGCGCGATTACCTCTGCCTGACCATTGGCCGCCCGAATTCTCCTACGCCCAAAACCAATGTATCGGTTACCCTTGGCATCCAAATAGATCAAGCCTCACGGAAAAAAATCAAATGGATGGAAGGACCAGCCGTGCCAGAACGCGAAGTCAATGAAACCTGCGAGCGCTGTCCACTGACTGACTGCCCAGAACGCGCGGCCGAGCCTGTTTTGTATCAAAAACTCGAACAGGATGAAAAAACCCTGCAGCAGATTGCCGTGCTGCGCGATCAGTAACACCCGCAAAAAAAGCCAGAATCCTGTCTTTGATACGCCAAAGCAATAAGCCCGATCCGTCTCCGGACCGGGCTTATTGCTTTGGATGGGGAACGATTAATTCATGATGATCATTTTTTTCGACCGTAACAAACTCCCCTCGTGCCATAGCTGAAGGAAATACACCCCTGGGGTCGGGTCTGCGAGTTTGATGTTGTAGGCCTGCTGGCCTTCCATAATAGTCAGGATTCCTCCACGAACCATAGCCCCTGTTGTGCTAAACAATTGCCAGCTGATTTGGGTCTGCACAGATGAACTAATTCCAATGGAAACAGACTCTCCTGTACTCGGATTGGGATAGAAATCACCAATCCATATACCTCCCGGAAGATAGATCCTGGCACTCGCTTCATTCGAGTACCCATCGTTCCCGATCGTGGGAATGATTTTGACCCGATAATAGTAGTCTATCATGGGAGAAATACTCTGATCCACATACTCAAAATTTGCTGGATATGACACGGGTAAAGAGACTGGGACCCAAGAAATGGTTTCCCATCCAGACTCCAACTCAGGGTCTATGCTTCTTTCCACGAAAAACCCGCTGATCAGAGATGCGAATTCAGCTTCCCAGCCAACCACAATCCGATTCCCATGGGCATCAGCCCAGAGCCTGGCTTTAGGCTGGGTGATGGACCCTGTGCTGCAGGTCTCAGTGACCGGGCCGGCTGTGGCAAAACAGTTAAAAATTGCAAAATCTGAAGCCGTAATCGTCACTGGAGTGCCATTGGGATAAGGACCAAAGGTGTACATGCCTGAATCTACCGGGAACAGAGGATTGGAGCCCTGGTTGTCAAATAGCTGGTAGAATTGCCCGGTGCCAAGAATATTTACCGTCACCTCAAATGTCGTGTCGCTCAGACATGTGGCAAATATCGTATCAATCGCCAAATCGCATACAGCTACCGGGGTGCAGTCGGCGGTCAGCGGGCCAACGGTTGTATCGCAACCAGGGATGGTCAAATCAGTCACTGTCAACAATACCTCCGTGCTGTTAAAGTAGTCTCCAAAGGAATACCAACCCGCAGACAATCCGCCAACAGACATTGATCCCTGGTCGTCACTGATCTGAAAATTACTGCCTACCCCAGAGATTTTGACGAAAATCGTAAAGCTTGTATCAGATGCACAATCTGCAAAGACTGAATCAATAGCTACCCCGCAAACCGGTGGCACAGAAACACATGTCTGGGTGAGACCTACAAGAGAATCGACACAGCCAGCGATAGATGGATCCGCAAGATAGACGGTTACTACCTGGTTCGATGGGTACACACCATAGCTGTAGGTTCCACCAGACAAACCAGTGAGCGGTGTAGACCCCTGATCATCGAATAAGGTGTATGGCCCGGTTCCTGAAAAGGTCACCTGGAGCTCAAACGTCGTATCAGTCACACAGACCGCAGATGCCGAATCAATCGCTACATCGCACACCGGTGGCGGTGTGCAGTTGGCGGTCAGTCCACCCAGCGTGTCAGCACAGCCAGCGATGGTGGGATCCTCCACAAACAAGGTTACAACCGAGTTCGATCCATAAGGACCAAAGGTGTAACTGCCTGCTGCCAGCCCGGTGGCCAGAATGCCATTGTCGTCTGAAAGGGTGTAAGCGCCGGTTCCACTGATGCTAACTGTAATGTCAAACGTCGTATCAGTCACACAGACCGCAGATGCCGAATCAATCGCTACATCACACACCGGTGGCGGTGTGCAGTTAGCGGTCAGTCCACCCAGCGTGTCAGCACAGCCAGCGATGGTGGGATCCTCCACAAACAAGGTTACAACCGAGTTCGATCCATAAGGACCAAAGGTGTAACTGCCTGCTGCCAGCCCGGTGGCCAGAATGCCATTGTCGTCTGAAAGGGTGTAAGCGCCGGTTCCACTGATGCTAACTGTAATGTCAAACGTCGTATCAGTCACACAGACCGCAGATGCCGAATCAATCGCTACATCACACACCGGTGGCGGTGTGCAGTCAGTGGTTATCCCTGTAATGGTGTCAGCACAGCCAACAGCCAGAGAATCGTTCACAAAAATACTGACAGTATCCCCGTTGGCATAAGTTCCAAACATATAGGTTCCCGCTGCATTGACAATCAGAGGGTTGGTTCCCTGATTATCCCGAATCACGTACGGACCTCCTGTACCTGTGACAACAATGGATGCGCCGAATGTGGTATCGGTCAGGCAGATCGGAATACCTGCTGCGACCAGGTCGCAGGGAGGAGGGCCGCAACTGGCATTGGCATTGATGTCGCCGTGACCGGAGTAGCCTGGGCCATCAAACAAAAACCATCCTGAAATTCCGAAATTGCCGTTTTTGGCATTAGCTGCAATGCCGAACTGTGCCCCATACTGGCGATTGGGAGGATTGTGTCTGATTTCCAGGGTATCTCCATCCCAGTGCGTACCTGGCACACCGTACAATCGGCTTCTGGTGCTGTCGAACTCCCAAAACAACCAATCCTGTTTATTGGCCTGAACAAGATTGGCCGGTGCATATTCGATTTTCACGTCACGTCCCAGCGCGTCCCAAGTGGCAAAGTCGCGCTGGTCAATGAGCCAAAGCTCAACATCCCATTGCCAGTTGGGCAGAGAATCATTGAATACACGACCCGTGACGACGGCAGAAGAATCCGAAAAGATTGTTAATGTTCCTCCAGCCGAGTCCCAGCGATATCTTGGTGTAATCGCCCCGGGCAGATAATGCAGATAAATGGAATGACCAAAGGGTCCAGCGGTAAAGTCTGACAATTGGCAGACCTGTACCACGGGTGCCGTCTGCGCCTGGATGCTCCCAGCCAGGACAGTCAGCATGGTGATCAGAATTCCGAAAAGTGATCGCTTAAAAATGTACATGTTGTTTGCCCCCAATGAAAGTGAAACTGTTCCTGTGTCACCGCCTCTATACAGGTGAGGAGGTGTAAAAATAATGTAGGTGCGAGATGGGTTGGATGGGAAGAACAGGTGCAAGGAAAAGCAGCATAAAAAAACTACCTGAAACCTGACTTTGTATGTGGCGAAAGGTATCGAATGTTACATAGGCTTGCAAATTTTGCTTCATTGACCAAAACCACTTTTTGCATTTTTTTGATCTCCGAAATTCCGGAATCAGGCTTCGATGAAGCTGTTAGAATTTGGTCTTACCTGTTGATATTCCAATTTCAAAAATAATGCCACTGGATGCGATTTTCCTGATTCATCAAATTCCTTTGAATTCTATGGATTCACGCGCCAATCCGCATATTTTGGGGTATAACATACCTCCTGAATTCTCTCCCTGATCTCCAATTCGTAGAGTTTGCGGTTGTCTCGCGTAGGGTGCACCCGGTTTGATAAAAAGATGACCATCAATTCCTCTTTGGGATCAACCCAGAGAAAGGTGCCGGTAAAGCCAGAATGACCATAACTACTTTCTCCGGCCAACGAAGAAATATTACTGGGCTGCCCAGGCTCACGAGAAGGCTTATCAAAGCCCAGGCCACGCTGGTTTCCTTCATACTGATAGGAGGTAAACTCCTCGATGACATCCTGGCTGAGATATCGGCCTCCTCCATACAGCCCTTCATTGAGGAACATCTGCAGGACCTTGGCCAGATCATGGGTGTTGGCAAACAAGCCTGCGTTACCGGACACTCCACCCATCATTGAGGCATTTTCGTCGTGTACATATCCATGAACCAGGGTTTTTCTGAACAAGGAATCGTATTCAGTCGGAACGATACTTTCGAGCCCAAACCGCTTCCGAGGGTTGTAGCCCATTCTTCCGGCTCCCATCGGCTCCAGAAATTCCTCACGAAGGAAGGTCTCATACTGTCTGCCAGACAAATTGCTGATGATCCGGGGGAACATTAGAAACGGAAGCCCCGAGTATCGGTATTCCCGTTCGGAAAGAAGGGCCGTATCACGAATTCCCTGATACATCTTTTTCGTCCATCGCCGATGCAAATACATTCTCTCATACACCTTTAACAGATACTTGTTACTGGAATCAGATCTAATCGTCCACCATCTGAAGCTACCATTTCTTCGAAGGGTTTGCTTGTAAAAGGTGATATAGGGAATGAATCCCGCCTGATGAGCAAGTGCCTCCCGCACTGTGATGGTTGCCTTGTCTGTGCCGTAAAATTCTGGCCAGTAGGCGGCAAACGGTGCATCTAGTTGAAGACTTGCTTCATCCACAAGCTTCATCAGGGGTAACAACGGTCCGATCACCTTTGTGAGGGAAGCCAAATCAAATAAGTCCAGCGCCGAAACGGAAATGGTGCTGTCATATGTATGGAACCCGTAGGATTGGTGAAAAATAACCTGACCATCTTTTGCCACCAGTACCTGGCAGCCCGGATATGCCCGCTGGGTGAGCCCTTCCTGGACGATCGAATCAATTCTCGCTGAAAAATGATCGCCATTCCAACCGACTGCTTCGGGGTAAGCGTACCGAAGCCGATAGCCGCCATTGATCCTCAGGCCATTTCCCCGAAGGAAAAAAGAGGACACATCTTCTGTGAGTCGGCCATAGCATGGCTCAGCCCCCATAACAACCTGGGCAGCCAAACCTTCGTGCATCTTTGTCACGCCTCTGGTGAGAAGTAAATGACGACTACTGGCACATGCTGGAAACTGATACAGGCAATCTGGCTCTCCAACAGCTACGACAATCGCAGATTGATAGGCCTCAAT